>CBFGPY010000334.1:0-4242 GCA_965650755.1 uncultured Chromatiaceae bacterium
GATAAATGGCAAGGTGGCATTGTTCAGTGCGAAAGTAGAAGTACGTGGCACAGCACCAGGCATGTTGGCCACACAGTAGTGCACGACATCATCAACGATAAAGGTTGGTTCGGCGTGAGTGGTGGCGTGTGAAGTCTCTACACAACCGCCCTGGTCAATGGCCACGTCTACAATGGCAGAGCCGGCTTTCATCTTACGAATATGTTCGCGTGTCACCAGTTTAGGTGCAGCAGCGCCTGGAATTAACACACCACCGATGACTAAATCTGCTTCCAGTACGTGTTTTTCTAAAGCATCAGCGGTTGAATAAATGGCTTTTACTGCACCATTAAACTGCGCATTGATCCGGCGCAACACGTCAACAGAGCGATCCAGAACCACAACATCAGCACCTAAACCCACTGCCATTTGCGCAGCATTAGTACCGACCATACCACCGCCAATCACGACTACTTTGGCTGGTTCTACACCTGGGACACCGCCCAGTAACATACCGCGGCCAGCGCAGGATTTTTCCAGTGCACGGGCACCGGCCTGAATTGACATACGGCCAGCGACTTCTGACATCGGTGCCAGCAGTGGCAAACCGCCGCGACCGTCGGTGACAGTTTCATAAGCGATACAGATAGCTTTGGATTTAATCAGATCTTCAGTTTGTGGCAGATCCGGTGCCAGGTGCAGGTAGGTAAACAGGATTTGGCCTTCACGTAACATGGCCCGTTCTACAGCCTGTGGTTCTTTCACTTTGACGATCATCTCTGCAATTGCAAAGATCTCTGCGGCGCTGTTCAGCACTTTAGCGCCGGCAGCCTGATATTCAGCGTCACCACAACCAATACCGTCGCCGGCATTGTGTTCTACATAAACAGTATGGCCATGCGCGACCAATTCGCGCACGCTGGCTGGAGTCATACCGACGCGGTACTCATGGTTTTTAATCTCTTTTGGTACGCCAATAATCATATCTGTTGCCTTTTTGATTTGTTGCAGGGGTGGTAAAATTTTTCGCTAGTATAAAGCGCAGTTAGCAGAATTGCTGATTGTTTTATTTCAGTAAGGCAGCATAATATATCGATATATAGCTTATAGCAGGATAAACAACTTGCCAATTTCACCACAACACAGCGGCCGTAAACTGGACCGTATAGATCGGAAAATTCTGACTGAATTACAAAAAGACGGCCGGCTGGCCAATGTGGAACTGGCTAAGCGGGTAGGGCTCAGCCCGACACCTTGTCTGGAGCGGGTGCGTAAGTTGGAGCAGGAGCAATTTATCCTCGGTTATAACGCCCGGGTTGATCCTAATAAGGTCGGCGCCGCTTTACTGGTATTCGTGGAAATTACTTTAAGTAAAACCTCACCGGAAGATTTCGATGAATTCAGTAAAGCGGTGCAAAAGCTTGATGAAATCCTGGAATGCCATCTGGTATCCGGCAGTTTTGACTTCCTGCTGAAAACCCGGGTGGCCAATATGGCGGCTTATCGTGAGTTACTGGGCGAAACCTTATTGCGATTACCCAGCGTGCGAGAAAGCCGGACTTATGTGGTGATGGAAGAAGTCAAACAAACAACTTTTGTTGCGGTGAGTCCATGAAATTAGCAATACTGGATAAAAAATCAGCAAAATGCTTTTTGCGCTGATTTTACGGCGAGGAAATATGTGCAGCAAGCCAGTCAGTCTGGTATCTTTGCTGTGTTTCTGACAAGTTTTTATAGGGTCATGCTGTTGCAAGCAAAAACTGTATTTTCGCTGAACGGAGTCCAGCGGCTGGTTGAAGTCGGGTTGATTGCCTGTCTGGGGATTGCCACTTTTATGCTGTTGGCGCTGCTGAGTTTTGATCCGGCAGACCCGAGCTGGACGCAAACCGGTTATCACAGTGATATTCGCAATATTGCCGGTCCTATCGGGGCTGAAGTCGCAGATATTTTGTTTGCAGTGTTTGGCTGGTTGTCTTATCTGGTACCGCCATTTCTGGCATTTTGCGGCTATCTGCTATTCCGTCGTTTTACCGACTTATTATCATTAGATTATTTTGTGCTCGGCATGCGCCTGTTGGGGCTGTTGCTGACCGTCATTAGCGCCTGTGCTATCAGTAGTATCAATTTCGACGACATTTATATGTACTCCAGCGGCGGTGTTGTTGGTGACGTACTGGTGGCGGTATTACTGCCGCAACTGAGTTTTGTCGGTTCCAGCTTATTGTTGTTATGTAGTTTTTGTATCGGCCTGACCCTGCTGACCGGCATCTCCTGGCTGACTGTGGCAGATGAGCTTGGGGCATTCACCGTCTCAACCGCACGACGGCTCTGGCACTTTAATGCGACCATCGACGCGCTGATGCGTAAATTAAAGCCCAAAGCCAGGGTAGTTGCGCCATTACAACGCAGTGACATTAAAGGCACGCCTTATCAGCAGGAAATTAAAGCGCCAGTGGCTGTTAAAGTGCAGGCGCCTGTGGCGGACATTGAGCCCGAAACCCGCAGTACCGAGATTGCCGGCGACCGTATTGAACCTGAAATCGGCTTTAGCGTCTCAGACGTGCAGCGTGATAATGACATTGCTCCGGCTAAATACGACCAGCAACCAGATAGTTATGTACCTGAAGTTATGGCTGAGACGCAGCAGGCTGCGGTCGAAGTTATCAGCGCCGAAACAGTACCGCCAGTCCCGGTGCAGGCAAAGCCGGCCAGTCCGATTAAAATTGACCCTGCAGTGCAGAGCCGAGCTTTTTTCCCGGATGCCAATGCACGGATTGAACCTTTACCCATCCAGCCGTTAGATATTCGCACCGACGCCCGTGCCTTTGTCAGCATTGATGAAATTGCCGGGGACGAACTCAGTTACAGCGCTATCGATGAAACTTACGCTGAAGATGAGCTGGCGCAAAGTTACCTGCATACACAGACACCTGCAGATTTACCCGCGCACTCAATGCAGAGCGACAATCTTGACGAAGAAGAGCAGGATGAGGTTCTGTATCCACAGCCTGTGCCACCGGTTGATGCCTTGCCATCGCTGAGTCTGTTAGAGCGGCCAAACCGCACCGTCAACCCAATCTCAGAAGAAGATTTAGAGCGGGTATCGCGGCTGGTTGAAGTTAAACTGCTGGATTTCAGTGTTGACGCCAAGGTTGTTGGCGTGTATCCGGGGCCTGTCGTGACCCGGTTTGAATTAGACCTGGCGCCAGGCGTGAAAGTATCAAAGATCACCGGTTTATCCAAAGACCTGGCGCGCTCTTTATCAGCCATCAGTGTGCGTGTGGTTGAAGTGATCCCAGGCAAATCTTTTATAGGTCTGGAACTGCCGAATCAGCACCGTGAGATTGTCCGCTTGTCGGAAGTCATCGGTGATGAAGTATTCGAGCAGTCGAAATCTCCGTTGACGATGGTTTTGGGTAAAGATATCGCCGGTAAAGCAGTGGTCGCGGACCTGGCAAAAATGCCGCATCTGCTGGTCGCTGGTACTACGGGTTCAGGCAAGTCAGTGGGCGTGAACGTAATGATTTGTAGCTTGTTGTACAAATCAACACCGGATGATGTGCGTTTTCTGATGATTGACCCGAAAATGCTGGAATTGTCGGTGTATGAAGGCATTCCGCATTTATTAACAGAAGTCGTGACCGACATGAAAGAAGCTGCCAATGGTCTACGTTGGTGTGTCGGTGAGATGGAGCGGCGTTATAAGCTGATGTCGGCGATGGGCGTGCGTAACCTCAAAGGCTACAACGCTAAAGTTGCAGAAGCGATCGCTGAAGGCAAGCCGCTGCGTGACCCGCTGTGGCGCCCGACCGATGACATGCGCGGCGAGCCGCCATTACTGGAAAAGCTACCTTCTATCGTGGTGGTGATTGACGAATTCGCTGACATGATGATGATTGTTGGCAAAAAAGTTGAAGAGTTGATCGCGCGTATTGCACAAAAAGCGCGGGCAGCCGGCATTCACTTAATTCTCGCCACGCAACGACCATCTGTTGATGTGATCACCGGTTTAATTAAAGCAAATATTCCAACCCGGATTGCGTTCCAGGTGTCGTCAAAAATCGACTCCAGAACCATTCTGGACAAGCAAGGTGCTGAAAGTCTGTTGGGTCAGGGTGACATGCTGTATCTGCCACCGGGCTCGGGCGTACCGAATCGGGTGCACGGCGCTTTTGTTGACGATCACGAAGTACATGCCATAGTGGCAGACTGGAAAACCAGAGGCCGGCCAAACTATATTCCGGAAATTCTTTCCGGTGAGAC
>CBFGPY010000335.1:0-4227 GCA_965650755.1 uncultured Chromatiaceae bacterium
GCTTCGGCTGACTAAGCAAGCGCATTTTTTTCACACCGAGACTGGCCAGAATTTGTGAGCCGACCCCCACATTGCGACTGGTACCTTTCCAGGCTGCAGCTCTTGGTTTTTCGCCTCTGTCCTCAGCGGCAAAATATTCCACGGTGCGAATTAAATCATCGGTAGATTCCTGCTTGCCGAGCAGTACCAGCACCCCGCCTTCCTGCTGAATACGCTCCATCGCGCACTGCAGCGAAAAACTGCGATTGGCACCACGGTTCGACAGCAGCAAATCGCTGAAAGTATCATGTAAGTGAACCCGGACCAGAGTCGGCTGCTCGGCCTCAATCTGGCCTTTAACCAAAGCGAAATGCAGCTGATTGTCGATGGTGTCACGGAAAGTCACCAGCTCAAAATCACCGGCAGCTGTGGGTAAATTGCAGCGGGCGACTTGTTCAATAGTTGTTTCATTTAAATTGCGGTATTCGATCAAATCGGCAATAGTACCGATTTTGATACCATGCTTGGCGGCAAATTTTTCCAAATCCGGCCGGCGCGACATAGTACCGTCTTCGTTGAGGATTTCGACAATCATCGCGGCCGGTTCAAGCCCGGCCAACCGGGCCAAATCGCAACCAGCTTCGGTATGACCGGCACGAACTAGGACACCACCATCCTGCGCCATCAATGGAAAAATATGCCCGGGCTGCACGATATCCGCTGGTTTGGCATCACGCGCCACCGCAGCTTTTACAGTGCGGGCGCGGTCCGCCGCTGAAATACCGGTCGTTACGCCTTCTGCTGCTTCAATCGACACGGTAAAAGCAGTCGAAAACGGCGATTTGTTCTTATCAACCATCAACTGCAAATCCAGTTGCTTGCAGCGCTGTCGCGTCAGTGTCAGACAAATCAGGCCTCGACCATACGTCGCCATAAAATTAACTGCATCCGGCGTGACATACTCGGCCGCCATCACCAAATCGCCTTCGTTTTCACGGTCTTCGTCATCCATCAGGATCACCATTTTGCCGTTGCGGATATCGTCGATAATTTCGGTTGGGGTATTTAATTGCATCTCAAATCCTCGGGTACAGGTTTAGTCTTGCTTTTCAGGGGAAGACTCAGAGAAAACCGCTTTGTTGTAATAAGTTCATGGTGACAGCAGAAGCAGGTGCTGCGTGCTGCCTACCTTGTAATAAGCGTTCGAGATAACGCGCCAGCAAATCCACTTCAATATGGACTTTACTGCCGGCTTTCAGCGACTGAATTGTCGTTTCGCGAGCTGTATGCGGCACTATCGTCAGCCGAAAACCCTCGTTGGTTAATTCATTCACGGTAAGGCTCACGCCATCAATGGTGACTGAACCTTTCTCGGCAATATATCGGCTCAGTTCTGCCGGGGACTGCAGATAGATTTGCCAGCTTTGGCCGGTTTTTTCGATTTTGCTGACCAGTGCAATGCCATCGACATGACCGCTGACCAAATGGCCACCTAAGCGTGTGGTTGGCAGCAGCGCTTTTTCCAGATTGATACGCTGGCCAATCTGATAACTGCCAAACAGCGTGCGGTTTAATGTTTCACCTGACACATCCGCGCTGAAACTATTGGCACCGAGCGCCGTCACTGTCAGGCACACGCCGTTGCTGGCAATACTGTCGCCTAATTTAACGTCGGAAAAATCCAGCGTATCACTGTGAATAGTTATCTGTGCGTCCTGACCACTGTGTTGGATCTTACTGATTTTGCCTGTCGCTTCGATAATACCGGTAAACATCCTGCTTCCTCAGCGCTTCGGGAGCGCTTTCGTTTTCATTAATGCCGTCAGCCGCAAGTCGTCACCAATCTGCCGGATATCCTGCCATTGCCAACGCGGCGCCTGTGAGAGTTCAGTCAGGCTCCCCGCCTGCAGCATCGGCTTGGCGTCAGCCCCCAACAACATGGGGGCCTGATAAAGAACCAATTCATCAATCAGATCTTGCCGCCAGAATGAGGTTGCGAGCGTGCTGCCCGCTTCGACCCATAACACGTTAATTTGCGAATTGGCTAAAGTATGGAGTAACTCATTCAGGTCAAGCTGACCAACAGCATCAAGCCCGAGCCGAAGCCGACTGACTTTGGCGACAGCTGTTGGCGTCAATTCAGGCCATTCATCAGCCGGGCCAGCGTGACAAAGCAGAACTTCACCGCCCTGCTGAAACAGCGGCTCAAAACCAGTCAGACGACAACGCCGGTCCAGAATTACCCGCAGCGGCTGGCGAATACTACCGTTTTCTAATGGAGTCACGGCTGCAGAGCGCACATTGAGCAGTGCTTTATCCACTTTGACTGTCTCAGCTGTCGACAGAATAGCGCAGCTTTGCGCGCGCCAGAGTTGGACGTCTTCGCGGGCCGCTGTACCAGTCAGCCATTTACTCTCACCGTTTGCCAGCGCAACTTTGCCGTCAGTACTACAGGCCAGTTTTAGCTGGACATAAGGCAACCTGGTACGCATTTTGTGCAAAAAACCAGGGTTCAGTGCTTCCGCCTGCGTATCCAACAAGCCAACATCCACCTGAATGCCGGCAGCTCTGAGCCGTTCGACACCAGAGCCTGCAACTTTTGGATTCGGGTCTAGCATAGCCACGACCACCCGTTTTAATCCGGCAGCAATTAAAGCATCTGCGCACGGCGGTGTGCGGCCAAAATGGCTGCAGGGTTCCAGTGTGACATAAGCAGTGGCGCCTTTTGCGGCATCAGCAGCCTGACGTAATGCAAAAACCTCAGCATGCGGCCCGCCGGCCTGGCGGTGATAACCTTCCCCTACGACCTCGCCATCTTTCACAATGACACAGCCAACGTTCGGATTGGGCGGCGTGGTGAAGCGGCCAAGCTGGGCGAGCTCGAGGGCCCGCTGCATAAATTGATGATCGGACTTTGAAAATGCGGTGGCTGTCATGTCGGGTCGTCTCCGAGCCGGGCAATTTCTTCACCAAATTCACGAATGTCTTTGAAAGACCGGTAAACAGAAGCAAAACGGACATACGCGACTTTATCCAGCAGCAGTAATTGTTCCATGATGAGATGTCCAATCATTTCACTCTGCACTTCACGTTCGCCTGTTGCTCGTAACTGAGACTCAACTTTAGTGATCAGCGATTCCACGTCCTCGGTCGGCACCGGACGTTTTTCCAGTGAACGCTGCAGGCCGCTGCGCAGTTTGTCTTCATTGTAAGGCTCGCGCGAGCCATCACGCTTAATTATCCGTGGCATCACCAGTTCGGCAGCTTCAAAAGTGGTGAAACGTTCATGACATGCGGTACATTCACGCCGCCGTCTGACCTGATAACCATCAGCAACCAAACGCGAATCGATGACTTTGGTATCGTCCGCCCGGCAAAAAGGACAAAACACAGGACTTCTCCTGAAAAAACAATGGCCGCGAAAGGCGGCCATGATATCACTTCAGCCTGACAGCTGTCAGGCAGTAGCGCCTAAACTTAAGCGTATACCGGGAAACCCGCACATAAGCTGGAGACCTGTGCGCGGACTTTTTCGATCACCGCGGCATCACCACGGCTATCCAGTACGTCACAAATCAGATTAGCGACCGTTTGCGCTTCAGCTTCTTTAAAACCGCGACGCGTAATAGCCGGGGTACCGATACGCAGACCTGAAGTCACGAAAGGTGAACGCGGGTCATTAGGCACTGAGTTTTTGTTCACGGTGATATGCGCCTGACCTAACCATGCATCTGCTTCTTTCCCGGTGATGTCTTTGTCAATCAGGTCCATCAGGAACAGGTGGTTTTGCGTGCCGCCAGAGACGATTTTGTAACCACGTGCTTTCATAGCATCGCACATGGCGACAGCGTTTTTCAGCACTTGTTGTTGGTAAGTCTTGAACTCAGGCTGTAACGCTTCTAAGAATGCGACTGCTTTTGCCGCAATCACGTGCATTAGAGGACCACCCTGACCGCCTGGAAATACTGCAGAATTCAGTTTCTTTTCAATTTCTTCGTAGATAAACTGATCGTCGAATTCAATTTTGGCAGCATCGAATTTGGTATTGGCAAAATAAATTTTGCTTGGACGGGCCCAGTAGATGGCCGATAAACACATGGGGCAAGGCTCACAAGTGGTATATATTTCACAGCCCTCAAGCTGATGTGTTTCTAATTTTTTACAGGCATTACGAATTGCTACAACCTCTGCATGTGCAGTGGGATCATTGGTAGATGTCACTAAATTTGTACCGCTTGCAATTACTTC
>CBFGPY010000336.1:0-4223 GCA_965650755.1 uncultured Chromatiaceae bacterium
ACCATTCCTGCGGCACCAGCAAGGCCAGTGGTAACCACAACCAGACTGAACGCCCGGGTGAGCGCTGCAAAGACAACAGCAGCAATAACAGCATCGTCGCAGGCAGCAGACCCAAACGCAGCCACTGGCTCAGATCCTGCCCGCGTTGCAGCACTAACCACTGCGGCGATAACAACAGCAGCAGTAAACTCAGCAGCAAAACAACGGCCAGTGACTGGCTCTGCGGCAGTTTTTTTATCATGCGGGGTTATGTCCTCGTCACGGCCTGGTGGCGGAATTGGTAGAAATCGGCGGCATTATTCATAAATTCTGTCTGTTACTCAACCAGTTGCCACAGTACTGGTCCGGCACCTCAAATTTGGCGTCGTTTTTCTGCTGAACGGCGCTGGCATTCTGTCATATTTTTATAGTATGGTGCTTGCGACTTAATAAAAACCGGCCACAGGCGGATGCCCGTCATATGCTGGCCTCAGACAAGATCCAAAGGAAGTAGTAACATGCTCGCTCAACCAGTCGCCCTGACCCAGGACCAACACAAAGATATGCGTATCCTGCCAAAATTCTCCGTTGAAATCCTGGAAAACCGTCACGTCGCGCCATTAATGCTGCAGGAATTCACTGCCGCTGCGCCGTTTTATCCGATTTTCTTCTTAAAAGCCGGCGACGCTGAAGTCTATAACCCGGTAGCCGTATTTGGTCTGCAAGAAGCACAAAACCTGTTCCTGCAAGCTGGCGAGTGGAAAGGTGAATATATCCCTGCCGGTATCCGCGCTTATCCATTTACACTGGCTCAGGCCAATGACGACCAGTTAGTACTGTGTGTCAATGAACAAGCCGATAACGTCAGCCGTACTGAAGGACAGGCACTGTTTGATGCGGAAGGCAAAGCTACTGAATTCTTCGAAGGTATTAATTCATTCTTCAAAGATTACATTGATGCCAATACAGTCAGCCGCAATATCCTGAATCAAATTACTGAGATGGGTCTGTTTAAAGCAGACGGTCTGCAGTATCGCGATCTGGCTGGTAACGAGCGCCGCCTGAATGGTTTCCATGTGATTGACCGCGAAAAATTCGAAGCGCTGAGCGACGAGCAATTCCTGCAATTACGTAAATTTGGCGTATTACCAGCAATTTATGCGCATTTCAGTTCACTGGAGCGCATCGGTGCACTGATTGCCCGTTTACCAGCTGCGACTGCTTAAGTTACTGTTTCGCAAATAAAAAAAGCGGCTGTTGCCGCTTTTTTTATTTGCTGGCGTTTCAGGCAAAATCACGGGCCAGCTGCACACAGTTTTTACCCGCGGCTTTGGCATCGTACATAGCCCGATCTGCGGCATCGATCAAAGCCTCAGCAGCAGTTTCACCAGCGCTGCTAATTGCCACGCCGATACTGACCCCCAACTGGATTTGTTCGGTACCGTGATAAAAAGGTTGTTGCACATGCTGTAACAAGCGCTCAGTTAACTGCACCAGAATAGCGCCATGAGTCAGGCCTTCACAAATCAGCAAAAACTCGTCACCGCCAATCCGGCAAATCAGGTCAGTTTCCCGCACGGCATCGCGCAGCCGCTCGCTGATTTCAAACAGCACTTTGTCACCGGCCAAATGGCCAAACTTGTCGTTGACTGTTTTAAAGCCGTCGAGGTCCAGATACAACAAGGCCAGACTGGAGCCTTGCCGTTTTGCCCGCGCCATCGCCTGACTAAGCTGTTGGTACATCGCATTGCGGTTGGCAAGACCGGTCAACGGATCTGTAGTAGCAAGCTGCTGCAGTTTGCCATTCATCTGCTCCAGTTCAGCGGTACGCTCTGCCACTTTCTGCGCCAGCTGATTTTCATGTTCGCGCAGTTGTTGCACCAGTTGCTGCTGGGCATCCAGCGCCTGCTGCTGTGCCTGACTGTGCTGTAGTTTTAGCTGATTAAATCGCGCGGCCAGACCAAAAGACACCAGCAGCATTTCAAGTGCTGAGCCCAGCTGCATCGCATTGATAGTAAAGAAGTTTGACGGCAACAAACCAAGATTGCGCAGCGACATCACAATAGTGCCGAGCAACAACATGGACCAGGCCAGCGCAAACAAACGTGCGCCGGGCGCCCGGTTCAGCACACTTTGGATAGCACATAACGTCAGTGCTAACACGACAATGATACCAATCAGCGACATAACAATCAGCGCCTGCTGCACTGGCATCGCGGCGGCAAAACCAACGGCAACCATCATCAGCAGACTGATAGGCCGTAATAACTTTTCCCAGGCCGGGCTAAAACGTGCGGTATCGAGAAAAGCCCTGGTAAATAACACCGCCATCAGACTGGCGCTGGTAAAGCCAAGTGGCAACATGCGGTTCGATAACTCTAAAGCGCCGGGCCATAAATAGACAGCACCAAGGCCGTTTAGCGAGGCACTGCCAACACCAAAACACAGGACAAATAACACATACCACAGAAAAACTTTTTCTCTGAGCACCAGAAATAACAACAGGTTATAACCAGCCAGCGCCAGTAAAGCACCGAAATATAAAGCCGGTGCAAGATAAGCATCCGCTGTCAGGCCGATAAATTCGTCATTGCTAACCAGCTGATTTTGCAGGGTCATGCTGCCCTGACTTTCGACCCGCAGCCACAAAGTCGTGACCTCATCGGCGGCTAAATCGAGCGGAAACACTGCTTGCCGGTGCACCAAAGCCCGGGATGCCAAAGCCACCATGTCGCCGCTTTCAAGCTGGCGGATACCCTGGCTGTTCTCGATATATAAGGTCAGACGGTCCAGCGACGGATAGGTAAACAGCCACCACCAGCGTGCCCGTTCAGTGGCTTTTACTTGCAGATAGAGCCACATGGCGCCGCTACGGTAGCCATAACTGAGATCTTCCCGTAACGGCATCTGAAAATCAGCCTGTAATTGCCGCACCTGGCTGATCGTCAGTGCACCGCCGGGGTCGGTCAGGACGCGGATATCCTGGTGCGGATCACAACAACCCTTGCCATGCAGCAATACAGGATCTGCCGATGCTGTCCATGACCACAGCAATAGAATCAGGCTTAGCCAGACGGCACGCATCGATAGGATCTCCGGGAGGTTGATGATGAGTCATCAGGATCAGACTCTACCTGTCGACAACGAACCGGTCAATCCGGCACACTAAGTCGCTTTGCAACCAACACACCGGATGCTGACAGATGGGGATGAAACTGAAAAACTGGGGCCTGGCCCTCGGCGTGCTTGCGCTGTTGACCGGCGGGCTCAGGGCAGAACCCGCGCTGTGGTATCGCTGGCAGAGTGTTAAAACCGGCAAATATATCTGCAAACAAACAGACCCGGGCCACGGCTGGGTCCGGCACAGCGGTCCTTATCTGGACGGCGGTTGCCGCGTCTTGCGACAACCACCACCTGAGCGCTGACCCAGAGTTAAGTTTGCGGCCGCGGAAATGCTTTTAGTGCAGTGCGGGCGATGTTGTGCAGCTGCTCGGCACAGGCGCCATTGGTCGCCTGGACCGATAACCCCTGCAATACGGTAATGATAAAACCAGCCAGGCCCTGCGGATCAGCATCGGCAGGCAAATCGCCGGCCGCTTTGGCCTGCTCAAACCGCTGTACTAACTGTTCAAAACCGGCTTTACGCCGCGCGATTAACGCATCTTTGACCGACTGACCGCTGTCACTACAGGCCAAAGCGCCCTGCACCATCAGACATCCCGGCGGATGCAACGGATTGCTGTGCTCAGCCGCAGCGCCGAGCAGAATACGTTCCGCCACCCGATAGGCCGTTGGTTCGTTCATCGAGGGATAAAAAAACGCGCTGGGGCGGTTTTCGTAGCGTTCAATCGCTTTAAGAAACAACTGTTCTTTATTGCCAAAAGCGGCATACAAGCTCGGTTTATTGATGCCCATAGCTTCGGTCAAGTCGGGTAAAGACGCGCCCTCATAACCTTTTTGCCAGAAGACTTCGAGCGCCTTTTGCAGCGCAGTTTCTAAATCAAAAGCGCGTGGCCGGCCAACCGGTGCGCTGTTGTTACATGGGGTGCTGTTTAGTGTGTTTGCACTCATCACTACCTCTGTGGCGGTCTGTTCGCATGAACAAGAGCGCCCTTTATCTGCATGGGCCAGAGAATAACGCAGCAGCCGGTCTGGGTAAACAGTCAGGGCTGTCTCCTCCCCTACTGAACACCCGGCCACAGCTACATCGCTTATCCGCTGACAGTCTGTTTTCTGCTTATAAC
>CBFGPY010000337.1:0-4219 GCA_965650755.1 uncultured Chromatiaceae bacterium
TGTCGCGCTGCCAAGGAAAGTACTGAACTCAGTAGCCGAGGCAAACCGGTTCAGGCCGGCATGGGCCTGCAGCTGGATTCTGTCGGTCAGCGCCTGTTGCCAATCGGCGCTCAGGTAGCCAAATTTGCCAACGCCGCTGGCAAAATAGTTGTCAGTCAGCGCCAGGCCAAAGGTCCAGGGCCCGACCCCGAGCTTGCTGTAGGCTTCCCAATAATTAAATCCATTACTGCTGTTGTGACCTTGCGGATAACGGTACTGCATCACACCTAAGTCCAGTGTCATCTCATCATTGAGAGCCCATTTACGGCCGGCCAGCAGGTCCAGTTCCAGACTGCCGTCGCCAAAACGGATATTGGAAGCCCAGCTGCTGACATACCAGCCGTCGCTATGGGCCAGCATCAGGCTGCCCTGCAGCGCCATGCCTTCATTGGTCTGTGAAATGCCACGAAACAGATAATCCGAAATCAACGTCAGATTGCCGCTGCTTTGCCAGGCCGACGCCGCTGGCGCCGCCTGCGCACCCGAGCCTAATAATGCTGCTACAACACAAATTTTACCGAAACCAAACACGGCACGAGATAAAGCTTTCATAAAGATCCTTGGAAAATTCAACTCGGGGAAAAAACTGTGTGGCCAATCCCATCATGACCATCACACAACATGACGGCCACACAGCTGCTGCTATCCCGTTAAATCACAGCAAAAACAGAGGGATTTGTTATTGGCCTTGCACCGGGCAAAGCTGATCCAACGCCAGATTTAATGGCAGGACGGGCACGCGCGGCTCCCCTAGCACACCCCATTGCGGCGCCAGCGTTTGCTGCTCCACCAAGGTCGTCACAGTCGCAGTAGCGCAACCGCGCGCCCTGGCGACACGCTCCACCTGCAGCTGCGCCGCCGCCGGGCTGATATGCGGGTCGACGCCAGAGCCGGAACTGGCCAGTAAATCCAGCGGCAGCGTGCTGGCATCAACCTGATACAGAGCAGCTAATCGTGCACTTTCCGCCGCCACCCGTTCACGCAGCACTGGATTAGACGGCGCCAGGTTGGAACCGGCGGTATTCATCGGATCTGTGTTCACAGCACTTGGCCGGCCATGGAAATAACGCTCAGCGCTAAACGGTTGGGCGACTAACACTGAGCCCAGCACTTTGCCGTCGGTGGCCTGAATCAGGCTGCCGTTTGATTGCGCCGGAAACAGCAGCTGGTTCAGCAGCGTGACACCGCCGGAATACAAAGCGCCACAGCACACCAGAGCGACCAGACTAAAACGTAAAGCCGGTAACCATAAGGCATGTTGCTGCACAGGCGCATTCTCAGCTGTAGAGGCAGACATAGGTTGAGTAAAAGCAGAATTCAGGTTCATCTCAGAGCATCCAGTTCAGGCCAAGGTCAATCAGTTTGATCGCGACAAAAGGCAGCAGCAGGCCACCCAGGCCGTAGATCAGCAGGTTATTACGCAGCAGTTTTTCTGCGCTGATGGCGCGAATTTTCACGCCTTTCAGCGCCAGCGGGATTAACAGTGGAATAATCACGGCGTTAAAAATCAGTGCTGAGATCACCGCCATTTGCGGGTCTGGTAACTGCATCAGGTTCAGCAGGCCTATGCCTGGCATAGACGCAGCAAACACAGCCGGAATGATGACAAAATATTTGGCGACGTCATTGGCGAGCGAAAAGGTGGTCAAAGCGCCGCGGGTGATCAGCAGCTGTTTACCGACTTCCACCACAGCCAGCAGTTTGGTCGGGTCTGAATCCAAATCCACCATATTGCCGGCATCTTTGGCCGCCTGGGTGCCGGAATTCATCGCGAGGCCCACATCGGCCTGGGCTAAGGCTGGCGCGTCATTGGTGCCGTCGCCAACCATCGCCACTAAGTGCCCTTTGGCCTGCTCCGCCCGAATGAGTGCCAGCTTGTCTTCCGGCCGCGCTTCAGCGACAAAATCATCAACACCGGCCACAGCTGCAATAGCACCGGCCGTGATGGGGTTGTCGCCGGTCACCATCACAGTCCGCACGCCCAGCGCCCGCAGTTTGGCAAAACGTTCTGCTACGCCAGGTTTAATCACATCCGAGAGCTGGATCACACCGAGGATGCGCTGCTGTGACACCACCACCAGCGGCGTAGCGCCTTGTTGCGCGACTTTGCTGACGATCCCTTCCAGCGCCTGTGGCACCGCAAGTCCCTGGCTGATGGCGAAACGGCAGATGGCATCGCTGGCGCCTTTATAAGCAAAAGAGCAGGCAAAGCTGTTTTTGCCTGTCAGTTCGGCAACTGACATGCGTAAACCAGACAAACGGGTTTCAGCACTGAACGGTACAAACTCAGCATCCAGCGGCAACTCAGTGATATCACCGAGTTCACGCCCCAGTTTCACCACAGATTTGCCTTCCGGCGTCGGGTCCTGCAGCGAACTTAACACTGCAACCCGCACCAGCTCGGTTTGGGTCACGCCAGGCAGTGGCAGAAAAGCCGTGGCCTGGCGGTCACCAAAGGTGATAGTGCCGGTTTTATCCAACAGCAAAGTGTCGATATCGCCGGCCACTTCCACCGCTTTGCCCGATTTGGCAATCAGGTTGGCCGCTAAGGCCCGGTTCATGCCGGCAATACCAATCGCAGGTAACAGCCCGGCAATAGTGGTTGGGATTAAACAGACCAAGAGCGCAATCAGCAGCAGCGGGTCGAGCTTAATGCCGACAAATTCTGCCATCGAAGGCAAGGTTGCCACCGCCAGCAAAAACACCAGGGTTAATGCCGCCAGCAGCACTGTCAGCGCCAGTTCGTTCGGTGTTTTTTGCCGCTGGGTGCCTTCGACCAGCCGGATCATTTTGTCTAAAAAACTATGGCCGGATTCCGCGGTGACCTGCACTTCAATGCGGCCGCTAAGCAGCTTAGTGCCGGCGATCACACCAGAGTGATCAGTACCGGCCTCACGCAGCACCGGCGCCGATTCACCGGTCAGCGCCGACTCATTGATTGACGCCACGCCAGTGATGATTTCGCCATCCGCCGGGATCAGCTGCCCCGGCTCAACCACCACCACATCACCTTGTTTTAACGTGCTGGCATTGACCTGCGTCAGTTGACCGGCTTTGTTACGCAAAGTGGCGGTTAAATCGCGCCGCGTGGCTTTTAAGCTCGCGGCTTGGTCGCGGCCACGCGCTTCGGCTATCGCTTCAGCGAAATTGGCAAACCAGACGGTAAATAACAAAATCAGGCTACAACACAAGGCAAAACCATAAGGTTCACCTGAAGACCAGCGTTGCAGGGTCATGGCAAATGACCACAAGGTGCCGACCCAAACCACAAACATCACCGGGCTTTTGATGGCCTGCATCGGCGCCAGTTTGCGCCACGCATCCATACTGGCGGTGCGCACAGCACCGGCACTGATCTGCATTGAATTACTCATCAGAAACACTCCACAGAATTAAGGCACTAACGCAGGTCAACAAGGGCTTCGCCAATAGGGCCAAGCACCATCGACGGCAGGAACGACAGGAAATTCAGTAACAGAATGACCACCACCACAGTCACACCAAAGGTCAGACTTTGCAGCGGCAGACTGGCTGCACCGGGTGGCGTCACTGGTTTTTGCGCCAGACGGCCGGCAATCACCAGTGGGATTAATAGCGGCAGATAACGACCGAGCAGTAACGCCAGCACAGTACTGAGGTTCCACCAGGGCGTGTTGTCGCCAAGACCCTCAAAGCCAGAACCGTTGTTGGCAAAAGCGGAGGTGTACTCATAAAACACCTGAGAAATGCCGTGCAGCCCCGGGTTGCTGTTGCCGGTCCAGGCCGGTACCGACAAGGTGACGGCCGTTAAAATCAGGATCACGGCGCTTGGCAGCACCAATAGCAGGCCCAGCCAGCTCAGTTCGGTTTTCTCCAGCTTGCGGCCAAACATCTCCGGCGTGCGGCCAATCATCAGCCCGGCAATAAATACCGCCAGCCAGATGTAGACAATAAAGTTAATCAGACCACAGCCAATGCCGCCCCAGATGGCATTAATCAGCATGCCGGCCCGGCTGACGAGCCCAGCCAGCGGGTTTAGCGAATCATGCATCGCATTGACCGAACCGTTTGAGGTCTGGGTGGTCAGCGTTGACCAGAGCGCCGACAAATCAGTGCCAAACCGCAGTTCTTTGCCTTCAAGATTACCGCCGTTGGCGCCAAGACCGGCAAAGGCAGCATTCGGTTGCATTTCGCTGTACAC
>CBFGPY010000338.1:0-4210 GCA_965650755.1 uncultured Chromatiaceae bacterium
ACTCGCCGTTGGACTGGCCGCGCTTAAACTGATCACCGAACTGCCGGTGCTGGTTTTACGCAAAGCACTGCTGGCGCTGCCGGCACTGAATGTGGGGCTGCTGTTAGTCCAGCTGCCGCCATTGGTTGCTGCCAGCGTCACTGAAGTGGTGCCGCTATACAGCGTGGTGCAGGCTGCATTGGTGCAGGCTTTAATGGTCACAGGCTCTGCTTCGCAGGTGACGCCGGGGCTGGCGTAGCTCAATTCATAATGATGTACACTGGCCGGTGGTGTGGCATTACAGGCATTAACCGGGTTGGATTTGGGCAAACAAGTGCCATAGACCGAACCGCTTTGCACTTGCACAGTGCCGTTTGAATTCACCGCCGCCGACAAATTGCCATAGATCACTGAACCACCCTGCACATAAATGTCATTGCTGTCCGTGGTCACATTGACATTGGCTGATGCGCTGCCAAGGTCCGAATTATCCAGATAGACCGAACTGGCGCCGCTGATACTACCGGTTGGCATGGTCACACCGGTCAGCCGGACAATATTGCGGGCTGTCATCGTGATAGCGCCATTGACGGTGCCGCCACTTAAGGTGATGCCGGAACGTGAGGTCAGGCCGGCCTGCAGATTACTGTTGGTCGCGGTGATGGTATTACTGCTGCTGGTGACCAGGCCGGTGACAGTGGTGCTGGTCAGCGTGATATTGCCGCCCGTCGTGATGCTGCCATTCACGGTCGAACTGCTGATGCTGTAGGTGCCACTCGACGCCGTTAAATTGCCATAAATCGTGCTGCCGCTGATGCTGTAATCACCATAACTCGATTCAAAATTCACCCGAATGTTGGCGCTGCCGACGATGTTACCGCTCAGCACAAAGCCATTATTGGCGATCAGCGTCAAATTACCTGTGGGCACAAAGCTGGTGTTACTGCTGAACGTCACTTTACCATTGCCGTTACAGGTCCAGCTGCTGCTGGTTTTGGTCCATGTGGTGTCACAGACCGGGTCTACCGCCAGTGCTAGGTTGCTAAATACTGCCAGCAGGCCAAGCAGCCAGGTTCTCCATCCATTCATTCACTGGCCTCCGCACTGAGCACCCGGCTGGTCAGTAAATCGCCGTCGCCGCACCAGGCCGTGCTGGTCAGCCGGTACCATTTTTTACCATCGACAGGTTCGTCATCACAGGTCAGCTGGCTCTGGCAACCCACCCAATCGCTGCTGTTCCAGTTACGCATGCTGGTGTTTACTGCAGCACAACTCTGCGCCGGTTGATTGAGCGGAAACAGCTGGACCAGGCCTAATTCCAAAGTCGATTTGGCCAGCCAATAACTGCGCTGGCCCTGCACTTCATAAATCAATGAGGTGCCGGACGCAGTGCTTAGCCGCGCCAGTGCCAACAAAATCAGGCTGCCGAATAACAGCACAAATACGGCGATCACCAGCGCACTACCAGACTGGTGGCGACGCTTTGCGTATTGTGACAAATGATGCAGCTTACGGGACATTACTCACCTGCACTAAATGGCTATAACTGAGCACTGTGCCGCTGTCCTGTTCCGACGTCAGCTCCAGCTGGATTTGCACTAATGAATTGCGGGTCAACGCATCGGGCAGCAGCTCAAACACTGGCCGCGTTGTCAGGTCATTGCTGATTTGACGCGCCATCAGCGCACCATTACTGAGCCCGCTGCCGGGCACAGGCTGACTGCTTTGTAGCCCATAGCCTTCATAACGGCGAATTTCATTGCCAAGTGCACAAAAACTGACAGGGCTGTTTAACAAATAAGCCCGGGTCGCCGGCGATGCTGTGCCAAAACCAAAGGCCTGACTGAACTGCAAACGGTAAGTCACATCAATACTGTCGTCATTAACCAGCGGTGTGTTATGCAGCTGTACTTTTTGGCTCGATACCGCATAAATATCCGCCGGGCTGGTTGGATAGACCAACAGCCACTGTCCGGCGCTGACGGCTAAAGCAAAATTCGGTTCAAGGCTCACCACATCCATCGTCGGCAGCGTATCTGGCCGCAGCGCGATAGAGCGATAACGCACTACAGCGCTAAAAGGCACAAATTCCAGACAAGACCAGCTGCTGCTGTTGCTGACCCGCAAGCTGTTCGGCACTGCATCGCGCAGTTCACGGTTCAGCCGCTCCAGCACAAACCGGCTTTGGCCTAATAATTGTTCACGCTGCGTTGATTGCAGATAAATGCCGGACATATTTCCCAGTAAAGTCGACAAGCCAACCACGCTTATCCCCAGCAACACCAGCACAGTGACCAGTTCCACCAAAGTGAAACCGCTGCTATGCACAGGACGGCGGCGCATTACCAGTTACCCTTTAAGGCGCTGAAGGTCAGCACAGTGCCATCCGGCGCCGTGATATTCAGCGTGATGCGTTTGACCAGGTTATTGCTGGCAGCGCCTGCGTTAACGCCGTCGTAACTGACGCTGATAGCCAGCTGATAGTTGGCGTAGCGGCTGGCCAGGCTGGTGCCGAGCCAGTCGGTTAAAGTCGCAGCATCTGCGCGCAGGCAATGGAAATCATCAACGTCGTCGTAATCCTGCCGGTTGGCTTCTTCAGTCACTTCCGACATACCACTGACCGGACAAGCCGGCATGCTGGCAGCACAACTGCCGGCACCGCTTTCACCACAGCGCAGCGGGCTGCCACTGCGGCTGGAGTTTTCATCAAAGGAGCGCGCCATCACCTCACTGAGCAGGCTTTGCGCCAGTTCGGCACTACGAACCTGTAACCAAATCGCACCGGAATCGCGGTGCAGCGGCGCCAGCACGCCGGTCAGCAGCGTCAGCGCAATTGCCAGCACCACCATACCAATCACCAGTTCAACCAGGGTAAAACCGCGCTGCAGCATGGCAGCAGACTGATAGCGAAAATTTTTGCGGCGGCTGAATGGGCTTGGGCTTTTCATGGTTTAGCAGGCCCCGATATAACCGCTGGCTTCGATACAGAGGCGGCTGGTGACACCGGCAGCGGCAAAACTGATAGTGCAGCCACTGCTGCAACTGCTGCGTGGCCGGCCCCAGCTGTCAAAGCGCAGATACAACGGCAGGCTGCCGGCGCTACTGCTGACAGTGCTGCCGCTGAGGCTGATTTGGCTGAGGTCACTGCTATCCATAGTGAAACTGGCTGAGCTATTACAGGCATTTTGCCGGGCAATGCCGGCGACGTTAGCTTGCAGTAACAGGGTCGCGCAGCGGGTGTAGTTACCGCTGCTATCTTTGACCGCGCTGTCTTGCATACTTTGCATCTGTACCTGACGCAGCAGATTAATCACCGCATCACGTTGCTGCTGCGGTTGGATGTCGTCAGTAGTAAAAAAACGACTGGCGGCCGTAGCCGCCAGAATACTTATCATCAGGATCACCACCAGCAGTTCTATCAGGGTAAAACCGGCCCGGGGTTGTGCTGAGATCATCTAAAAGCCTTAATTAACAACCATCACCAAACACTGTATAGGTTGGCTTCGCTGAGCTGGTTGCGGCTTTGTACACCAAAACACAGGCTGCAGTCGTCTGCGTATTGCCATCCGGCTTTGTTGTATCTTTCGGATAAATCATCACTTCTGCGGTTGTCATCGATAAATTGGTATTATCGACACCTGGATCAACCAAGAAATTACCATCCAAATCTAGCACCGCTTCAACTGCGGCTTTTGTCCCGGCAACATATCCATAAGCAACAGCAATACCATTGGTTACTCCGGTTTCATTGACGGTAGCAGACTGCACTTTGTGTTTACCCTGCAATACGGCTTTGCTGTAAATCACTCCGTTTGAGCTTTGCAGCGAAGCTTTAACTGCGTCTAAAGTGCCCTTTTTCGCATCGCCGGCCAGGTTTAAAAACTTCGGCGCGGCCGTGACGGCCAGAATGCCGAGGATCACAATCACAATGACCAGTTCAACTAAGGTAAAACCTTTACTCTTTTGCATTACATCACTCGATTAGTTAGGTTTATTCAGGAAAGACAATACGTTACCTGTTGCCGGTGTGTAGGTAAAGCCATTCGACGCGCCGACACCCGCTGCTGGCGCTTCAGCTAAACCTGTCGTCTGGTGGTATTCACAGACGGTTTGGCTTTGCGCATTGGTAGAAGTTCGGGTAAAAAAATCGTTATTGGTACTAAAAGTGTCACTGACTGTGGCTGTATTACCCTGAAACAGATTATTTAACAAATACTCACAATCGTTTGCG
>CBFGPY010000339.1:0-4208 GCA_965650755.1 uncultured Chromatiaceae bacterium
TGACGAGCAGCGTGCACGCGAGGCCGACCGCGGGGTACTTCATCCGCGCGACCATTTCCTGGCCCATATAACAGCCTTTGGTGAAGCTAATGGCATCTAATGCCTGCAGATTGAGCTGCTGCGGCACATATTCACCGAGCAGTGGCTGTTCCAGGTAAGGCATACCGTGTGCAATATGTTGCGCCAGCCAGCGGGTTGGGGCGGCCATCAGCGCTTGTTGTTGTTGCCACAGGGTTTTGGCTTGCTCGATAGCAAGAATCAACACAAAGTGATCGGCTGCAAGGCCCAGTAAGTATCCACCTTCAACCGCCTGTTGCTGGCCGATGGCAGGTTGCGGATAACCAAGCTGACTTAGCAAAGCGGCGCTGTCTGCACCGCCGATACCAAAGACTGCATATTGGTCTTGTACTTCAGTGAAACTGACTTTAGAAAAAACACCGTATTTTTTCAACTGCGCCAGCGACGCCTGCAGTTCGTCACGAAACGCCAGCCATAATAAATCGTCGCCCGCCTGCAGCAAGTGGAAAGTACCCCACATTTTGCCTTTGGCGTCGCAGTGGGCGCCGCGCAGGAAATGTTCGCTGCTGACTTGCGTCACATCACAGGTGACCTGACCCTGCAGAAATTTTTGTTGGTCAGCACCACTGATTTTTAACAGCTGAAAGGCCGGCAAGGGGCTGACAAAAGCGGAAGACAGATTATTTGACAGCTGAGCCAGTTGCTCAGCACTCATCCAGAAACTTTGCATAACAGCGGAGGGCTCCCGACTGAAACTATTTACACTAGCCTGATCATTGGGTGTAGCCGGTAAAAGCACAACCCCAAACCGATTTTTTTGTTAGAATTTAGCCCTTATCTGCATCGCCGTTTCAGGCTGTAGCAACAGGAATGTTATGACTGCATTAATGACCAAACCGAAATTACGCTGGGCCTGCCGTCGCGGTATGCTGGAGCTGGATGTACTGCTGGCGCCTTTTGTTGAACATGGTTACGACGCGCTGACTGAGCCGGAAAAACACATTTTTGAACGCCTGCTGGCCTGCGACGACCCGGATTTATTTGCCTGGTTTATGGGCCACGCCCAGTCGCAGGACCCGCAACTGCAAGCGCTGGTTCAGGTGATCCTGAACCGGGTGCGGGTGTAACAAATGCAATGCCGGACGCTTTGCGTCGGGCATTCTGTCTGGCCACGCCGGCTGCTCTGTGGTTTGGTGGTGCTGGCGCTAATCAGCGCCGGTTGTGCCGCAGCCACTGTCCCCTGGTGGCTGCAATGTTGTTGGCTACCCGTGTTTTATTCTTGTTTTGTCGCTACACAACCAGCTCAGCACGGATGGGTATTAAGTTTCAGCTCCGGCTTGCAATTACGCAGCGATAGGGTAGATTCGGCGAATACTTCGCCAGAGCAACAGTTATCCTTACAACAGGCTGAGTTATTGCCCGAGTGCCAGTCGTGCTGGCTGGGATTCTGGTTACATTGGCGTAGTGCTGAGGGCCAGATAAAACGATGCTGGCTGTTCCAGGATGCGCTGGCAGACTCGGATGTCCGGGCGCTGGCGCGCCATATTCAGCAACTGCGCTGGCAACAACCCGCAGGTCCAACCGGTTTGATGCAGTGGTTCAGCTAAACCACAGTCACAGCAGCCTGCCGTTATTTTCAGAAACAGGAAATTCTCATGAGTTTTGTTGAATTAGTCGGTTATATTCCGGCGATTATTTTCCCGGTCGCCACTTTGATGCAGTTAGTGCATTTGCTGCGCACCAAAGAGTCTGCTGGTGTGCCGGCGTTAACCTGGGCTGCTTTTGCGCTGGGGAATATCAGTTTGTACATTTATGCGGAGAAGTACTTTGAACTGCAGTCTATTCTCGGTCAGCTGGCAACCGCAGCGCTGCAGATTTATGTGGTGATGCTGATTATTAAATACCGCAAGAAACCGGCAGCAACAGCCTGAGCTGATGCGTGAAGGTGCATTGAGCTACAAAAAAGCCGGAATTTAAATCCGGCTTTTTGCTGTTTGGGTTTCAGGACAATATCTCAGTCATGTCCCGGCTGCAGAATAGTCGGTTTGCTATGCTCGGCCTGCTGTGGATAATCCAGCGTGTAATGCAGGCCACGACTTTCTTTACGTTGCATCGCGCTTTTAATAATCAATTCCGCCACCATGGTCAGATTGCGCAGCTCCAGTAAGTTATTGCTGACCCTGAAATGCCGGTAATACTCCTGAATTTCGCGCTGCAGCAGCTCTACGCGGTGCAGCGCCCGTTCCAGCCGTTTGGTGGTACGGACTATGCCGACAAAATCCCACATAAACATTCTGAGTTCATGCCAGTTATGCGTGATCACCACTTCTTCATCCGAATTACTGACCCGGCTCTCATCCCAGGCCGGCAGCGCCGGTGTTGGCTTTGATGCAGGCCACTGCTGCAGAATATGCCGCGCTGCACTTTGAGCGAACACTACGCATTCCAGCAGCGAATTACTTGCCATCCGGTTGGCGCCATGCAGGCCGGTATATGCGACTTCACCAATCGCATAAAGATTTGAGATGTCGGTCTGGCCATTGAGATTGGTCATCACGCCGCCGCAGGTGTAATGCGCAGCAGGCACCACCGGGATCGGCTGTTTGGTGATATCGATACCGACACTTAAACATTTGGCGTATATGGTCGGAAAATGTTCGAGGATAAAGTCTTTTGGCTGGTGACTGATGTCGAGGTAGACACAGGCCACCCCTAAGCGTTTCATCTCAAAGTCGATGGCGCGCGCGACGATATCACGGGGGGCCAGTTCAGCCCGCTCATCAAAGTCCGGCATAAAGCGTGTGCCATCAGGGCGTTTCAGATAAGCACCTTCACCTCGCATCGCTTCAGTGATGAGATAGTTCTGCGCATCCGGATGATACAGACTGGTCGGGTGAAACTGATTAAATTCCATATTGGCAACCCGGCAGCCGGCGCGCCAGGCCATGGCAATGCCATCGCCGGAGGCGACATCCGGATTTGACGTATACAGGTATACTTTACTGGCGCCGCCGGTCGCAAGCGCGACAAAACGGGCGGCAATCACTTCGACCTGTTCGTTATCCCGGTTCCAGACATAAGCGCCGTGACACTGATTACCCTCGATGCCCAGTTTCTGGTCGGTGATGAGGTCAATGGCGTTGTAATTTTCCAGCAGGCGGATATTCGGGTGGCGGCGCACCTGGTCGACCAAGGTGATTTGCACGGCGCGGCCTGTCGCGTCTGCGGCGTGCAAAATGCGCCGGTGGCTGTGGCCGCCTTCTCGGGTCAGGTGGTATTTCAGCACGCCGTCGTCATCGCGGTACTGATCAAAAGGCACGCCTTGGGCAATCAGCCATTCCATCGCCGATTTGGCGTTCTCGGCGGTAAATTGTACTGCAGCGTCTTCGCAAAGGCCTGCGCCTGCGATCAACGTGTCGTTGACATGGGAGGCGATGCTGTCGTTTTCATCAAACACTGCTGCTATGCCGCCCTGTGCGTACAAAGTTGAACCTTCGCGCAGCGGGCCTTTACTCAGCACTATCACGTTTAAATCCTGGGCAAGCTGCAGCGCCAGACTTAATCCCGCTGCGCCACTGCCGACAATTAAAACGTCACAGCGATGTTCTTTTTGATGATGCATGCGATACACTTACCCGACAAAAAACAGGATCTTAACCAGATCTGCTGAGATGTCGCTACCGTTCGCACGGCCAGCAACCTGCAAATGATCTGAACGAAAAACGCCTTTTTATGCCGGAAAACAGCATGGCGATCATTTTATTGTAACTTTTTTATCGGTGAAACCGAACTTTTTCCGCCGCCCTTCATCTGAGTGATTACGCTTGAGAAGAGCCAGTGACAATTTTAAGCAGTATTGAGACAGGGGAACGGCTCCCAGATGAGCGAGCAAGAATTGGATTGGCAGATCGTCCAACGGGTACAACAAGGGGATAAAGCTGCTTTTAACCTGCTGGTCAGAAAATATCAGCACAGATTAGCGAACTTAATCTCAAGGTATGTCTCTAATCACGGCGATGTTGCAGATGTAGCGCAAGAAGCCTTCATCAAAGCGTACCGGGCTTTACCTGGTTTTCGTGGTGACAGTGCGTTTTATACCTGGTTGTACCGGATAGCTGTAAACAGTGCAAAGAATTACCTGGTTGCCAATGGCCGTAAGCCACCGTCAACCGACGTGGATGCTGAGGAAG
>CBFGPY010000340.1:0-4192 GCA_965650755.1 uncultured Chromatiaceae bacterium
CGATAGCGTCTTTGGCGGCCGGATTTTGTTCCTTGTGATAGGCCTTTTCTAAGGCCTGAATAAAATCCAGCGGGTGGTAATAAGAGATGTATTGCAACGCATCTTCGATGCTGTCGATAAAGTCTTGCTGGCGAATAACCGTCATAGGGTGCCCTTCTGCGTGGTTACAGGCAGTCAGTGTGCTGGCTGCCAGGGTATTTATACAGCGCCCGACCCTTGCCTGGTCCGGCACTGCTTCTCATTTTAAGCAGGGCTGCTATCATAACGCGCATCCTGTCGAGGCGGCTAGTCAGTTCATGCTGAATTCATCGGTTCTGTGCCCAAAGCCGCCGCTTATTGTTTGAGTTGTTTGTCATGTCTGTACAAAGTCTTATCGCATCCAAGGTTAGCGATTTAACCGGTTATTTTCAGGCAGTTGCCGCCGAGCCTTTTGCTATGTTGCTCGATTCCGCCGCGCCTGAACATCCTAACAGTCGTTATGACATTCTGGTGTGCCGGCCGCTGGCGACGCTGACCGCCTGTGGTCGGCAATGCATAGTGCGGCGCTTCATATCTGACGGGGACTGGACTGAACAGCTTCACGACGCAGATCCTTTTGTATTACTCAAAGAATTACAGCAACAGTTGCTGCCGGCGCTGCCGACTGATGCCAGCCTGCTGCCTTTTACCGGTGGCGCCGTCGGTTACTTTGGTTATGACCTGGGCCGGGTGATTGAAACCCTGCCGCAGCAAGCCAGCGCCGATATCAAGCTGCCCGATCTGGCTGTCGGTCTCTATTCTCAGGCACTGGTGCTGGATAAGCAGCTGCAGCAGCTGTGGTTTGTCGACTGTCACGGCCATGCCGAAACAGCGGCGGCCGCCTATCTGGCGCAGTGTAATACTGCAGCTGCATCTGGCAGTAGCGGTGCAAGCGCAGCATTCAGCTTGACCAGTAACTGGCAGGCCAATATGAGCCGCAGTGAATATCTGCAAAAATTCGATACCATCCAGGCCTACCTGCAAAGCGGCGATTGTTATCAAATCAATCTGGCCCAGCGCTTCAGTGCGGGGTTTAGCGGAGATGCTTTTGCAGCTTATCTGCAGCTGCGGCGCACTAATCAGGCGCCGTTTTCCGCTTTTATCCGGCTGCCCGATGCTGCCGTGCTGTCAATTTCACCGGAACGTTTTATCGAAGTAAAAAAGACTCTGGTCGAGACCAAACCCATTAAAGGCACCCGGCCACGTTTTGCTGACCCTATACAGGATGCGCAAAGTGCGGAGCTTCTGCAGCAATCACCGAAAGACCGTGCCGAAAACGTGATGATTGTCGATTTGCTGCGTAACGACCTGGGTAAAGTCTGCCGGCCCGGCACCGTGCGGGTACCGGCGCTGTTTGCTATTGAATCTTTCCCGGCCGTGCATCATCTGGTCAGTACTGTGACCGGTGAACTTGATACGCAATATCAGCCGATTGACGCGCTGCGCGCAGCCTTTCCCGGCGGCTCTATTACCGGCGCGCCGAAAGTCCGGGCGATGCAAATCATCGAAGAGCTGGAGCCACACCGGCGCAGTGTGTATTGCGGTGCTATCGGTTACATCAGTCAGCATGGCCATATGGACACCAATATTGCCATCCGCACGCTGGTCGTCGCCAACCAGCAGATTTATTGCTGGGCCGGCGGCGGCATCGTCGCCGATTCACAAGGCGAAGCCGAGTACCAGGAGACCTATGACAAAGTCGGTAAAATTCTGCCGGTGCTGCAACAAGGCGAACAATGAGCACATCTTCGACCGACCATTGGCTAAGCCGTTATCTGCTGCAAGTGCCCCCCCAAGGAAAAACCACAGGGGCCGCTAACGCTGCGGTTTTAATACCGCTGTTTCGCCACAATGGCGAATGGACGTTGTTAATGACGCGCCGGGCTTTGCACTTACGCCATCATCCCGGTCAGCTCAGTTTTCCCGGCGGCCGGATAGAAACCGGCGAAAGCAGTGCCGCGGCGGCGCTGCGCGAAACATTTGAAGAGACCGGCATTAGCGCAGCGCAGGTCCGGCTACTGGGCCAGCTGCCTGCGATTAATACCTCAACCGGGTTTATCGTGCAGCCCTGGCTTGGACTGTTACCGCACCTGCCAGCCCTGCAGCTGCAGCCAGATGAAGTGGATTCGGTATTGTTGTTGCCGCTTGCTGAAGCGCTGTCGGCAAGGCGCCGCCAAACCGAAATCTGGCCGCTCCGGGGCCGGCAACAGCGCCTGCATTTTATTCCCTGGCAACAGCATCTAATCTGGGGCGCCAGTGCAGAAATTTTGTATCTGCTGGCGCAACAGGTCGCAGCGCCTGTGCGTTAGTCGTCAATAGGTTAAATCTCAGCAGACAATTCCTTTGCCCCCGGTTAATCAAAGCAACTTTTACTCTCATTTTGTAAGCAGCACTGACCAGTGACAGCATCAGTTACACAATGCCGGCACATCCGGTACAATCTGGCTCATTCTAATAAGGCAAAAAAGACCACCCTATGATTATCAGCGCTTTTGACATGTTCAGTATCGGCATAGGCCCATCCAGCTCTCACACTGTAGGCCCGATGCGTGCCGCCAAATTATTTACCGAAAATCTTGCCGCCAGCGGCCGGCTTCACGACGTTGCCAGTATTAAGACCGAACTCTATGGCTCTTTAGGCCAGACCGGTATTGGCCACGGCACCGGCAAGGCAGTGATCCTCGGCCTCTGTGGTTATTTACCGGAAAATTGTGACCCGGATCTGGTGCCGGGCATCCTGAAGCAAGTGGACGAACAGGAACAAATTACTTTAGCATCCGGTCATGTGGTGAACTTCGCCCGCGAAGGCGCCATTGTGTTCCACCGGCGCAAAACTTTAAAAGAACACAGCAATGGCATGGAGCTGATTGCTTATGATGCCAACAAGGAAATTGTGTTCAGCGAAATTTACTTTTCGATTGGCGGCGGTTTTATTGTCAAAGCCGAAGACTTTGCCAACGAGAAAAAAGCCGCCAGCCAGTTTGCTGCCGATAATCCACCGCCGTTTCCGTTTAACAGCGGTGCTGAGTTGCTGAAGCTCTGTAAAGAAAATGGCCTGTCGATTGCCGCGCTGATGATGGAAAACGAAAAAGTGCTGCGCAGTGAAAGCCAAATTGAAACCGAACTCGGCCTGATTTGGCAAACCATGTACAACTGCGTGCAACGCGGCATGAAAACCGAAGGCATTTTACCCGGTGGCCTCAAAGTCAAACGCCGCGCCCCGGCGTTGTATCGTCGCCTTTGCGCCGAGAAAAGCTCAGATCCGCTGCAGGTGATGGACTGGGTCAATTTGTTTGCACTCGCCGTCAACGAAGAAAACGCTGCCGGTGGCCGCGTGGTGACAGCACCGACCAATGGCGCCGCCGGTATTATTCCGGCTGTGCTGATGTATTACGACAAATTTATCCAGCCAGTCACGCCGGATATCTATACGCGTTATTTACTGACTGCAGCGGCTATCGGCATTTTGTACAAGAAAAACGCCTCTATCTCCGGCGCAGAAGTCGGCTGCCAGGGTGAAGTCGGCGTGGCCTGCTCGATGGCGGCCGGCGCTTTAACCGAAATTCTCGGCGGCTCGGTCGATAATGTCGAAAACGCGGCTGAAATCGGTATGGAACATAATTTGGGCCTCACCTGTGATCCTGTGGGTGGCCTGGTGCAGGTGCCTTGTATTGAACGCAATGCGATGGGCGCCGTCAAAGCCATTAACGCCTCACGTCTGGCGCTACGTGGTACCGGTGAGCATAAAGTGTCGCTGGATAAAGTGATTAAAACCATGTGGGACACCGGGCGCGATATGCAAAGCAAATACAAAGAAACTTCACGCGGCGGCCTTGCGGTCAACATTATTGAGTGTTAATCCGCACCAAGTTGCAATAATAAATCCGGGCGCAATTTCAGCGCCCGTTTTTTATGCAACGGCTGATGGCAGACAAAACCAAAAATTTCAGCTGCGAGAGCCGAATACCGGTCATCCTCAAAGACTTTACGCCAGACCGCACCTTACCAAGGGCGACGGGCTATTGCCGGAAAATCCTCCACCGGGCACGCATACGTTTTCAGTCGTGTTCGCGGTCTCGTGTCATGTTGTTGTCAAACAGACTATGCTAGTTTTGCCATATCGCCCAAAACTCAAGGTATGGTCGGGCACCTGGATCTTTTCAGCATAACGGAG
>CBFGPY010000341.1:0-4188 GCA_965650755.1 uncultured Chromatiaceae bacterium
TGTTGGGTTTAGAGATAACTGCTTTGAGCGATTTGAGGACAATCCCAATATGTTATGTACGGTGGCGCTTCGCTGACCGTACCTACACTCAAATCGGGGCAGTAGGTACCGGCAAGCAACGCGCCGCCGTACAATTAAGCCCCTGTTTTATTTCCGCTTTTGGCACAAAGTGACGATTTAATTAAACTCTTTATCCCATCCTCAACGCCAAACTCAAACCTTTCAACGCCCAAATCTGAAAAATCAGGCTGATTTCTATACAAAACTCGGTACAATGAAGGGCGATTTTGTTTTTCATCAGGGATCAGATGCACGTCGTAATCGGGAATAGTACCGCAGTACAGGCCTTTCAGGCCGGTGTTCAGGCCGTCACCGCCGCGTTAAAAGACCTGCCCACTCAGCTCACGCCAAGGCTGGCTTTGGCCTTTTGCAGTGGCGATTTAGACGCCCATGGGTTTTATGCCGGTATCCGGCAATTGCTCGGTGAATGGGTGCCGGTCGTGGGTGGTTCAGCGATGGGGCTGTGCTGGGCGCAGCAATGTGTTACTGAGGGCCCTTGTGCTGCTGTGGTGATCCTGGCCGGTGACGACTGGGAATGGCAGCTGGCGACCAGTCAGGACATTTACCGCGACCCGCATTTATCCGGTGAAGTATTGGCAGGCCAGCTTCCCAGCCTGCCCGACAGCCGGTGTTTATTGTTATTATTTGACTCAGTACGTTTTGCTGCAACGGCGCAGCACCCACCAATTTTAATCCCTTCCGGCCCGATAATTTCCGGTGTGCACCATCCGCGGTTAAAACACTTACCGCTATTTGGCGCCGGTTTACTCGGCGACTGCAATTTTAATCTGACCTGGCAGTTCAGCGGCGACGGTGTCAGTCGCCACAGTGCCAGCGCGCTGCAACTGGCCGGGCAATTTCAGGTGGCCAGCTGCATTATGCATGGTTGTGTGCCTTTGTCTGACCGGCGTTTTACTGTGACCGATGTGTTTGGCCAATATCTGTACCAGCTGGACCAGGAACCGATAGTACCGCTGCTCGACCGCCTGACGGGCAGCAAAGAATGGCGGCATTTAAGGCATAGCCCGAGCGGTGCACCGCTGCCGGTGACCACCCTGGCGCTGGCCCGGCCGCTTGGTGATGACAGCGACGAACAACAACTGGTGACCCGGCTGATGACCGGGGTCATGCCGGGCGACGATGCTGTGATGTTATTTGAAGCCGATTTTTTCAAAGGCCAGCAAGTGATGCTGATGCGCCGCGATCCGCAGCTGATGATGCAGTCAGCCCATGACAATACCACGCGTTTATTGGCACAGATTAAACAAGACGGGCAACAGGGCCGGCTGGCGCTGTATTTCGACTGCGGTGGCCGCATGTCCGCGATCAGCGGCAGTGACGGCGAAGAAGCGGAAATCGTCCGCGATTTATGTGTGGCTGCCGGCATTCCGTTTTTAGCCATTTACACCGGCGTTGAGATCGCGCCATTACAAGGCGCCAGCTATGGCCTGGACTGGAGCGGCGTGCTGGTGATCCTGACGCAATAAAAAAGACGGCAATCGCCGTCTTTTTAATGCTTCATTCAGACCTCAATCTTTGCGTTTATTCTTCACTTTCTGCTGATTCTCTTCACAGAGCCCAATCAACGGTAATTGCCGCAAGATTTGCATTTCCGGGTCGATTTGCAGCTGGTCAGAGGCTTTGAGCACCACTGCGCCTTTACTGAAATCCAGCACGGTCGGCTGACCGTTCAGCAGCACTGGCACCGGCATCGGGAAAGGTTTATTCGCCGGTACTTTCCAGCTCAGGGTACGAACCTCACCGGCCGTACTGTCAACCAGTTCCGGCAAAGCCGCCTGGTACAGATAAACATCAAACAACCACTGATAATCTTTGCCGGTTAAGCGGTTTACAATGGCAATAAAGTCTTCGGTGGTGCGATATTTTGGCGTGATCGGATATGGAATAGCCGCGGTTTCAGCAGTGCCGTACAGCAGTTCGCGGGTCGCCTGCCAGAACACCGTATCACCAACCAGATACCGCAGAGTGTGCAGCGTCCAGCCACCTTTACCGTAAATGTCTGAATTAAAAGCCTGATCTGAGGTGACTGTACCGGTACGCACCACAGGATCGCAGTTTACCAGCCCCAGATAGGACTTATACAGCTGATAATGGTAAGCGGCGATGCCGAGTTTATCTTTGGCATAAGCCGGCTGCATGTACAGGCCAAAACCTTCGTGGATCCAGGCGTGGTTCAGCGTTTTATGCGTGACTAAATTGCCAAACCATTCATGCGCCAGCTCATGCTGCGCCAGCCAGTCGTAGCCATTGTCGTCGCGTTTATAATCTTTGCCATAAGCATTGACGGTCTGGTGTTCCATACCCAGGTGTGGCGTTTCAACAAAACCCAGTTTCTGGTCGCCCCAGGGATAAGGCCCCAGCACGCGCTCGTACCACTGTACTTGCTGTAATAAATCCTGCTGCCATAAGGTTTTGGCCTTTTCAGCGTTCTCTGGCAACGCCCAGAATTCCACCGCCACTTTGCTGCCGTTGACGCTGGTATAGCTGTCCTGGATCCGTTGGTAAGGCCCGATATTCAACGCGATATTGTAGTCGCTGGCCGGCACCGACAATAACCAGTCAAACTGCTGCTTGTCTTTACCCACCGGCGTGACTTGCTGCAATACGCCGTTGGTGACTGCTGATAAGCCATTGGGCACGGTCAGGCGAATACGCATCGAATCGGCTTTATCGGCAAAATGGTCTTTACAGGGCCAGAACAAGTCACAGCCCTCGCCTTGTACTGCGGTCGCAATCCAGGGTTTGCCGTCCGGCGTTTTCGCCCAAACAGTACCACCAGCCCAAGGCGCGTTTTTCGCAACATGTGGCTTACCGGCATAAAACACCGCCACATCCACAACGCTGCCGGCCGCTTGCTGGCCGGCCAAGTCGATGGTCAACACGCCGCCGTTACGCTGATAAATTGTGGTTTTACCACCAACTTCAATTTTTTCGATGGCAAAGCGGCTGTCGAGTTTCAGTTCGACTTGCGCGCTTGGCTTCAGCAAAACAAAACCGGTACGGCCGACACCACTGATACTTTGGGTGGCCGGGTCAATCTCCAGCGTTAAATCATAGGTTTTGACATCGGCGGCCTGCGCCACGGCGGACAACGGCTGGCCGGTATCGCCGATCAGCGGGTCCAGTGGCATCACAGTGGACTGACAGGCAGTCAGGCCTGCCAGCGCAAGGCTTAGCGCAGCCAATCGAAACACAGGACTAGACAGAGGACGGCACAGCTTATTCATTGAAATCAGTTCCTTCTGGACACTTATGCGGGAGTTATCATCCATAATGCCAGTTGCTGACGGAATGACCAATGCGCCGCACTGCGGCCTGTCTCCGGCGCCGGGGCTTTGGTCGCGGTGATCTGGTAATCCGCTTGGCTTCGCAGTAGTTTCGAAATCACTAAACTAACTTCAGCCCCGCTCACGGAGTGCATTGCGATGCGTTTATCCCCTTTATCTGTGTTGATCCCGTTGCTGCTGTTACCGGCGGCCTCCAGCCAGGCTTATGACCGTGTCACAGGCCAGGAATTTGCCAGTCGCTCCGAAGTCATCGCCACTCAGGCGATGGCGGCAACCAGCCAGCCACTGGCGACGCAGATTGCTTTGGATGTGATGAAACAAGGCGGCAACGCCATTGATGCGGCTATTGCAGCCAATGCCGCTTTAGGCCTGATGGAACCCACAGGCTGTGGCATCGGCGGTGATTTGTACGCCATCGTCTGGTCGGCCAAAGACAAAAAACTGTACGGCCTGAACGCATCTGGCCGCTCACCAAAAGGACTGACGCTGGAGCAACTGCAGGCTGAAGTGAAAAAACTTGGCCGCACCGACATCCCGCCACTGGGCATGTTGCCTATCAGCGTTCCAGGTGCTGTGGATGGCTGGTTCAGCCTGCATGATAAGTTCGGCAAACTGCCGATGAAAAAAGTGCTGGCACCGGCCATCAGCTACGCGGAAAACGGCTTTCCGGTGACCGAGTTAATTGCTTATTACTGGAACGCCTCTGTCCCGCGTTTGTCCAGCCAACCCGGTGATTTTAAAGGCACTTTTACTATCAATGGTAAAGGCCCACAAACCGGTGACATCTTTAAAAACCCGGCACTGGCCAGCACCTACAAAC
>CBFGPY010000342.1:0-4188 GCA_965650755.1 uncultured Chromatiaceae bacterium
ATGTCACAGCTTTGATATATGCCTACTGCAAACAAATTGGCTGCACCGATCTGCAACTCAGCCATGCCTGATGTCTTAAACCGTTCTGTACTAATCGACTGGTTATTCAATGTCGGTGTATCCAGCATCAGACGATAAATTAAATCTGTATTGCGGATACTGAGTTCAGGTTTGGCCGCAACATCAACACCAGTAAGCAACACAAGCCCGTATTGGAGTGGGACACGTTGCCCTTCCGGTACTGCCGGTACTAAATGTTTAGGGATATTTCGCAAGACCGCCAGCAGATGAACAGGCCCCGCACTATTGACCCGGACTTGCTCTGTAGCGCTGCGGATGGATTGTTGTGTCAGTAACCGCCACTCGGCATTAAAGACTCGCAGTTCAGAGACATTGCCGTCGGTTGTTAAGGTTAAACTGTTATACAGCTCAAACACTGCCGGCATACGGGCTGTAACACCGTCAGTTTCAATGTGTATGTCTGCATGTACCGCACCGGTTTTTGACGACACAGTGGCAAATTGACTGGCGTCCAGCTGATATTGCAGAGTGACGGTCTGGCTGGTTCCTGGTGCCAGTTCAAAAGATGCTGGTTGCAGACTACCGGTAAAAAACGCTGGGGTCTTTGCCAGTTTCAGATTTAATTGCTGCGGCGCTGTGCCCGGGTTTCTCACCACAAATGTTTTTTGTCCGGTCAGGCTGTAGCCCGGTTGATTAATCCGGCCAAACATCAGCGCATGTTGATCCAGTTCGATTTTCGCCTGCAGTGCGTTCTCCAGATTCAGCTCACCGACACCATGATCAAACACGGTTTGCTGCATGGCTTTTGAGTGGTTGATCAGTTTTGTACGCAGTGCCTGCAACGACTGCAGCGGAGCTTTTGATAATAAAACAGCCGCACTGCCGGCGACCTGAGCAGCTGCAATAGAAGAATCATAATAATACTGCAGTCGATGATCTAAACTGGTGGTTTCAGCGCCCCAACCTTCAGCGACCATTTCGGGTTTCAGGACAGTTGCATCTGGCCCCGGGCCACGAGCACTGTCTATATCCGCCCAGCCCTGATACGAAGCTCCAACAGCTAACGCGCCTCGAGCATTGGCTGGCGCCTGGATAGTGCCGCTAAACCCGGCTTCTGCAACCACCAGCACACCTGAGCTCGCGATTTTGTCGATGGTGCTGTTGACCAGTTTAGCAATCTCAGCGTCGTAGATCCGGCTTTTGAGCACCACAATATGGGCTCCGTCTTTGGTTGTTGGCTCAGCATCCGGATCCATCGCCCGCTCCAGAGCCGCAAACAGATGACTGACACTGCCATAACCATCACTGTTCACTATCCGATAGGCCATTAAGGTCGCTTCAGGCGCATAACCGTTAAATTCCGCTGATTTTGCCGCGATAATGCCGGCAACCGCAGTGCCATGACCATAATTGCGGTCGGCGATTTCCAGCGGATCAGCGTCATTATCGACAAAATCATACCCGTCGCTGACCTTGCAATTGCTGCCGAGGCAACCGCCTAAAGCGGGGTGACGGTAATCCACACCGGAGTCCAGCACCGCTACCCTGACGCCTTTGCCGGCATCGGCAGGATTTTGCTGATTGGTGGTTGCCATCGCCGCCGCTTTGCGGATGTCATCAGATTCAACCGACTGGGAGTTAGACTGCACCACACCGTCCGGCCACACCGCTTTGACTCCGGGAATTTGTGCGACCTGACTGGCCTGGGCGGCGGTCATTTTGACCACTAACAGGTTTGACACTTGCTGCAGCCGCGTTTGCACGACCGCCTGAGGAACCCGGCTGAGTATAGCGATTTCAGCATTGCGCTGACTGTCCTGTACCTGCAAGCGGGCGTTTGCCCAGTCTCCCTGACTGATACTCCTGTTTGGTATGTTTTGCGCGGCCAACTGCGCCGTTGCGACTTGCATTTGAGGAGCCTGCAACTGCGTCAGCATGTCAGGCTGCTCCAGCTCTACCAGATATTGCTCTGCCTGATGCACGCTGAGTGCTTGCGAGTGTTGGTCCAATTGATAAAGGCCTGGTGCCAGACCATGCAGCCGCTCTGACATGGGGACTTCGGCAGCATTAACGGTAAAAACGCATAAACCGGCGGACAACAGCAGCATAGCGCCACGTTGGAAGTGGTACATATCAACATCCTTGTGTATTACCACATTGCGACGACATTGCAGTAACAAATGAGGGATAAAAGCAATTTATCTACGAAAATTGCAACAATAAGCCCAATATACCGAAGATTATCGGCTGATGCCAGTTGCTGGACCTGTCATGCCAAGCAGTATTATTTCCGTTACAATAACTCCTCTTCCCAGCGCCGGAGCCCCAGATGTCTGTTTCTGCTGAACCGAATTTCCCCACTATTGCCGACTATGTTGGCCAGACACCGCTGGTGCGGCTGCAGCGCATGGCGGCGCATACCCAAAGTACCGTGTTACTGAAGCTTGAAGGCAATAACCCGGCGGGTTCAGTCAAAGATCGGCCTGCTCTTAACATGTTAAACGCCGCCGAAGCGCGCGGTGATATTCAGCCTGGCGACACCATCATCGAGGCGACCAGCGGCAATACTGGCATTGCACTGGCAATGGCAGCGGCGATCAAAGGTTACAAGATGGTGTTGATTATGCCGGATAACGCTACCGCCGAGCGCAAAGCTTCGATGCAGGCATATGGTGCCGAACTGATTCTGGTCACCAAAGCGCAGGGCATGGAAGGCGCACGCGATCTGGCGTTGCAAATGCAGTCAGAGGGCAAAGGCAAAGTGCTGGACCAGTTTAATAACCGCGACAATCCGGCCGCGCATGTCAAAAGCACTGGCCCGGAGATCTGGCAACAAAGTCATGGCCTTATCACGCATTTCGTCTCCAGTATGGGCACTACCGGCACCATTATGGGCGTCTCTACCTATCTGAAACAGCAAAACCCGATCATTCAGATTGTCGGTTTACAACCGTCGGAAGGCAGTTCAATTCCGGGCATCAGGCGCTGGCCAGAGGCTTATCTGCCGGGTTTTTATGAAAAAAACCGCGTTGATCTGGTGCTCGATGTCAGTGAAGCCGATGCAGTCGCGACCACGCGGCGTTTAGCGCGCGAAGAAGGTATCTGTGCCGGCGTCAGCTCCGGCGGCGCTGTGTTCGCGGCGCTGCGCTTAGCAGAACAAAATCCCGGCGCAGTGATAGTGGCCATTATCTGTGACCGTGGTGATCGTTATTTGTCCTCTGGTTTGTTTGATTATTAGGGAATGATGTGACTTTTGAATGGATGGCCTCTTTTCAGGCGATGGCGCTTTCTGCAGCCCTGTGCTGGGCTATGGGCAGTTTAATTTCGGCACCAGCTTCTGCGCATTTAGGTGCTTTTGCTTTTACCCGCTGGCGCATGACTTTTGCCAGTCTGTTGTTATGGTCGGTGGCACTTTACAGCGGCAGCTGGCAAACCCTGCCGGCAAATCAGCTCTGGTTACTCGCAGCTTCCGGCATGATCGGTATTTTAATTGGCGATACGGCATTGTTCGCCTCGATGAACCGGTTAGGGCCCCGTCGCGCCGGCGTATTGTTCGCCACCCACGCGCTGTTCTCTGCAATCTTGGCCTATCTGTTTTTAGGTGAAACTTTATGGGGCTGGACACTCATCGGCTCAGGTCTGCTGGTCAGCGGCGTAATGTGTGCCATTTTGTTTGGCAAAAGAGCCAGTGAACAGCATCACTGGGAAACGTCCAGCCATCAGCTGGGTATTGGTATTGGCCTGGGCTTGTTGTCGGCCTTGTGTCAGGCTGTCTCGACTTTAATGCTGAAACCCTTGATGGAAACTGATATCGACGCTATCGCCGCTTCGGCAGTGCGGATGACCACTGCGCTACTTTGCCATTTGCTGCTGTTATGGCTGGGTTTTAAAGTCGCCCGGACTTATCTGCCGATGACCAAAAAAGTGCTGGGCATGGTTGCTTTTAATGCGCTGTTGTCGATGGTGATTGGTATGACACTGATTTTGCAGGCATTAAAACTTGGCGACGCCAGTCTGGTCGCGATGCTGTCGTCAGTCAGCCCGGTACTGGTGTTACCGCTGTTATGGCTGGTGTACAAACGTCGCCCGGCCGCCGGTGCCTGGTTGGGCGCTGCTTTAACTGTGGGCGGTACTGTGTTGATTTTGCTGCATTGATTGCTGACGGCT
>CBFGPY010000343.1:0-4178 GCA_965650755.1 uncultured Chromatiaceae bacterium
CGGTGACCGGCCTGACTTTGTTTGTGCTGTTGCTTAGTTTTCAACAGTTTAAACCGCGTTCAATCGCTTAAAACGCCGGTGCAAACTCATACTGACACTCAGCACCACTGGACGGATGCTGAAAACGGACCTGACAGGCATGCAGGCACAAACGCGCTGTGGCCTGACGCACTGCCGGTGGCGCGTAAAACACGTCGCCGAGAATAGGATGGCCGAGACTTGCCAGATGCAGGCGTAATTGGTGAGACCGCCCGGTCACCGGCTCTAACAATACCCGGCTGACATCGCGCTGCACATCGTACTGCAGACGTTGAAACAAAGTGCGCGACGGTTTACCGTTTTGCCGGCAGATTTTATACAAAGGCCGGTGCTCAGGATCAGCGGCAATAGGCAGGTCAATTTCCCCCTGCTCCGGAATCTCCCCAGTCACCAGCGCCTGATAATATTTTTTGATAGTCCGGGCCTGAAATTGTTTACTTAGATGCGACAAGGCTCTTTTATTCAGCGGCAGCAGCAATAAACCCGACGTATCGTAATCCAGCCGGTGCACCACCTGCGCGCCCGGAAACTCAAGCTGCACACGACTAATCAGACAATCATGGTTTGCCGGATGACGACCGGGCACAGTCAATAGCTGCGCCGGCTTATAGACGACCAACAAATCTTCATCCTGCGCCAGTAGTTGCCAGGGTTCAGCGGTCGCTGGCAAAACGGCGAGGTCAGTCAAATCAGTCATGCAAAATTCCACAGCATAGAAAACGCGGCATTATAAAGGCCGGCGCTTTTAATGCGCCAGAAATTCGCTAAAATCCGTTTCTTTTTCTGCAGGAAAATTTGCGTTTGAGCACTGCAATCTCATATCAGCCTCCCGGGTCGCCCTGGCCGCAAATCCTCTATCAGGACAAAGATGTGTTGGTGGTGGCTAAACCCTCAGGTCTGCTAAGCAACCCGGGCCGTGCACCAGAACTGCACGACTCAGTGCAGAGCCGCCTCGCCGCACAATTTGAGCAGCTGTATCTCATACACCGGCTGGACATGGCAACCTCAGGTCTGATGGTTTTTGCACTTCGCCGAAAAGCCGAAGCGGCGTTAAAACAACAGTTTGCTGGCCGCAGCATTGATAAAACCTACTTAGCCAGAGTTGCCGGCGTGCCAACTTCTGCAGCGGGCTGTATCAATTTGCCGCTTGGGCCTGTGCCGGATTTGCCCGCAGGCGCTGCACCGCGTCATCAGGTTTGTTTGGATAATGGTAAAGCCGCGACTACCTACTACCACACTTTATGGCACGATACCGACTCGGCGCTGCTGCAACTTAAACCGATCAGCGGGCGCTCACATCAACTGCGCGTGCATTTACAACATCTCGGCCATCCGATACTGGGCGACGCCATCTACGCGGATACAGCGCAGCAGCAGGCCGCGCCCAGATTGTTATTGCACGCCACCAAACTGGCATTTTTCCAGCCCTATAGCGGTGAACGTCTGGAGTTTTTTTGTCCGCCGGACCTTGCTGATTTTAGTCTTGAAGCATTGCCGCCGCTTTTGAGCGACGAGCAGATGCTAAAGCTCTGACAGTCTGTATCTGAGGCAAAAAAAAGCCCTGCACTGCAGGGCTTAGTTTTTTTATGCGTTACAGCGTGCGATCAAACAGCTTTTCAATCCGCCGGTACTCATCCAGCCAGCTGCTTGGCTGGCGGAAACCATGCGGTTCAACCGGGAAAATCGCCGTTTCAAAACTATTGATTTCATGTTCAATCAGGCGCTGCACCACGCGGACCGAATCCTGGAAGAACACGTTATCATCGACCATCGGCGAGTTAATCAATAACTGACCTTTTAAGCCTTGAGTGAAATAAATCGGCGAGCTGCGCTCATACGCGATGGGGTCCACATCCGGCGTGTTCAGGATGTTTGACGTGTATGGGTGATTGTAATACGCCCAGTCGCCGACCGGACGCAGCGCCGAGCCTGCTTTAAACAGCTCTGGTTGCTTAAACATCGCCATAAAAGTCATAAAACCGCCGTAAGAACCACCGTAAGTGCCAATCCGGCTGCGGTCGACATGGGCGTTTTCCACCAGCCAGTTGACGCCGTCAGCTAGATCTTCAATTTCCGGCGTCCCCATCTGGCGGTAAATAGCAGTACGCCAGTCGCGACCATAACCTTTTGATGCCCGGTAATCCATATCAAGCACCACATAACCTTTTTGCGTCAGCAGGTTGTGGAAAAAGAATTCACGGAAATAACTGGACCAGCCTAAATCGCTGTTTTGCAGATAACCGGCGCCATGGTTAAAAATCACCGCCCGGCGCTTTTCACCTTGTTTGTAGTCTTTTGGCAGATACAACTTGGCATAGACCGGTGCTTTGCCATGGCTCGACGGTACCGCTACGACCTGCGGTGCCTGCAACGCCATTTGTTGCAGTTCATTAGACACTGTGTAGGTCAGGCGTTTTAATGCCGCATTCGGCTGATTGTCCATCACATACAGCTCTTCCGGCTGCAGCGAGGTGGAATAACGTACCAGCAATTTGCTTTCATCCGGTGCGAGTTTAAAACTGACGTTGCCGGTCAGCTGTGTCAAAGCCTGTGACTGACCACTGTCGAGCGCCACTTTAAACACATTGTAAATGCCCGGATGCTGCGCATTGGCGCGGTAATACACAGTGCGGCCGTCACGGCTCAGTACTGGCTGGCTGACTTCAAAACTGCCGCTGGTCAGCTTTTTCGCCTCGCCTTTTAACGGTTTCAGGTATAAATGCGAATAACCGCTTTGTTCGGACAGGAAATACAGTTGGTTGTCGTAAGCCCAGCCGAAGTTGTTGAAGTCATAGTTGATCCAGGCATCGTCGTGCAGGCGGTGCTGCTCAACAAAACTGGCTTTACTGAAGTCAACTGTGGTCAGCCAGCGGTCTTTGTTATCCCAGGCTTTGAGCATCAGCGCCACCTGGCTGCCGTCGGCGTTCCAGCGAATGGCTGACTGGTCCCAGCTCCAGTCATTAATCAGGGTGATGGCACGGGCCTTTTTCTCAGACTTGTAAGTTTTGCCATCGCGTTTGGCGTTTTCGGCTTTCACTGCCGCCAGCACATCTTCGTCAAAGCCGGACAAGACTTCCTGTTTCAGCTCTGTCGCCTGCGCTTTACTCAAATCAATCAGGAAAAACTGTTCCGGCTCCGGCTTTTGGTCATGCACCCGGCGCCGCACCGGCTGTGCCGCGATATCGCCATTGTCGGTAATGTAATTGGGCATGATGTCGCGTTCATCATTCCAGCGCGTTTTGGCTGCAACAGCCGCAATCAGCCGGCGTCCGTCCGGCGATAATGCCGCGTCAGAAATTTGTTTATCTTTGCCAAGATAAACCGGTTGTACGGCAACAGTGCTGTTGTTTTTACGGATCGCTTCCTGCTGCTGATGCAAATCCAGCGCGTTTTTGTGTTCAAGCGCGACAAACTGAATCAGTTTATGCTGTTCCTGCGCCAGATACCCTTCCGGTACCGCTGGTGCTTTTGGTGCATCATCCAACTTCAGACTGGCAACCTGACTCACCAGGCCGGTCTGTAAATCCACCGCATAAAAATCCCAGCCCTGGCGCCAGGCCACGCGGCCGTCGGTTAAAAACTGCAGGGCCTGCCGGTTGTCATTCGAGCGGGTTAACTGACTGATTTTGCCGCTGGTGAGGGCTTTGATAAACACATTGCCTTCAAAAATCCAGCCGGCAAACTGGCGGTCTTTGGAAAAAATCTGCTCGCCGGCGCCGATATCATCGAGGTTATTCAGTGCAACGACGGCACTCTGGCCACCACTGACCGGCACCTGATGCCAGTCACGCAGCTCATTGCCGGCTTGTTTACGCTGATAAATCACCGACTGGCTGTCCGCCGCCCAATACGCCAGTTCTGGTTGTCGACCTAACCAGTCCGGATGCGCCATGGCTTGTTCTATCGTCATCAGGGTAGAGCCGGTTTGGCCCTGGATTTGTTGGGTTTGCAGGTTAAAACTGGCTTTTTCACGCTCGGCCAGCACCGGGGCTGACAGCAAAACAGCGCTGAGTGCCAGCGCGACAGCGGTATATCGGATTGTTTTCATTGTTGGTCGCCGCATAAAACTGAAGGGTTAACTGAAGCTGTTGTTATACAAAGCAACCAGGCTAATTTCAATCTTCTGCGGCGCAATCGCC
>CBFGPY010000344.1:0-4173 GCA_965650755.1 uncultured Chromatiaceae bacterium
AGTGCAAGACGCGGCACGGGCCGGGCCAGGCAGTCCGGCGAAACCGCAGTTTGCCATTGCAGCCGCTGTTCAAACTGAATGCGCAGTAACGCCAGATAATCATCCAATACCTGCAGCTCTTCACGCAGTGGCACCAGTGCATCAGATTGCGTTGTTATCTGATATCGCAGCAGATCGGCAAAATGCGTCAACATCTGCCGGGCACTGTGGCTGTCTTCTAAAATCAGCGCGCGGATATTGTTAATACAGTTGAACATAAAATGCGGGCTGAGCTGCGCCAATAAGCTGCTCAGCCTCGCCTCTGTCATGTGCAGTTCCAGCTGCTGACGTTGTTGTTCGGCATGACGGATATCCAGCTGGCGGCTTAATGTCAGATACAACATGCTCCAGACCAGGTACAGCACAACCAGCAGTGGCATTTTTGAACCTATGGGCTGGGCATCAAACCAGGTAAATACCGGGCTCTGCCATAACAGCGGTAGCTGCGCCAATGGCCATAACAGCCAATAATGCAGCAAGTCGACCGCCAAAGCGCCAAGCAGGGCAGCGCCAATCAGCAGCCCCAGCGTGGCGCTCTGGCTGTGCTGTTGTTGCCGCCAGTGCTGATACAGCTTGCGTAATCCCAGACTGCCGGTGAGTGCCAGCACTAACAATAATAAAGCCGGTAACAGAGTGTGCAGACTGAGCGGTTCGTCACTGCCGAGCATTAACAGTTGCAATAAGGCAAACAAACTCCAGCCGGCGCTTTGATACAACCAGAAGCCGCTTGGGGCAGACGGGGGGCGCTCTGTGCGGTTGTGCATCAGAGCTGAGGCATTATTCATAACTCAGCACATTGCGGCCTGCGTCGGGTTTGCTGTCGACTTTCACTTCCTGACCATTTTGCAGGCCGTGTTGACCGCGGATCACCACTTTATCGCCCGGGCGCAGCGCGGATTCGACAATGTAATGGGTGTCTAAGGTCGAGAGGATTTTTAGTGTCACCCGTTCGGCTTTATCGTCGGGGTCAATTTTCCAGGTGCGGAACACTTCGCCTTCTAACTCAATAGCTTCATTTGGCACCTTGGTGATAGTGTCGGATTGCACCTGCATATCAATAATCTGCACCTGGCCGACCAGTAAATTACTGCGGTCCTGCGCCGGGTGGTCAAAATATAAGGTCAGGTTTTCAGCTTTGGCATCGAGCTGTTGACTGACTTCGCGTAATTTCAGCGCTTTACCCTGCAAAATAAACTGATGGCGTTGCAGCTCGGCATTGCTGCTATAGCTGATGACCGGCAGCAAACATTCCAGCTGTTTGTTTTGCGTCGACAACAGCTGCATGATGGGTTGGCCCTCAACCAGCTGTGAGCCGGGCTCAGAGCTGACACTCATCACCTGCGCATCAAAAGGCGCGAAGTGACTTAAGCGTTTGTGTTTCATTTGTGCCAGCTGCAACTCTTGCTCCAGCCGCTGGATCTTCAGCTCAGAACTGTCGAGCTGAAATTTCAGGTTATTGATTTCAGTGGCGGCGGTGAGGCCGGATTTACTCAGCCGGTTCATCCGGTGAAATTCTTCGCTGGCAAAATTCTTCGCCACCCGCGCGGCTTCGATGTCGGTCTTGATGATATTGATTTGCCGTTGCAGGTAAGCGTCATCCTGCCTGGCAACCAGCTGGCCTTTTTTCACTGAACTACCGACTGGCAACATTTGCAGCAGCTCGGCGGTGGCATGGCTGGAGATGCGAAAACTTTGCGGTGCCGTGACGGTACAATTCAGTGGATGCACCACGGCGGCGTGATGCGCCAGTACAACGTCGGTTAACACGGTTTTTTCGGCAGCAGTGCTGCCAAAAGCCGACAACAAGGCTGTGGCGGCAATCAACCGCAAAAGATCAGGCTTAAACAACACGGCGCTCCCGATGTCTGTACTACAAGGCTTCTTATACCCAAAACAGTTGGGATTGACCAGTGCAGACCGCGCTGAGTTCCCTTCAGTCGCGGCCAATTTAGCAATTCACCAGATAAAAAACCTCAGACTGCTCTACGCCCCAATAAAGGATGCCAGTCCTGCCAGACCGGTGCGATGCCACTACGCCTCAGCATCGCAGCGATCTCTGCCGGGCTGCGCTCATCGTCGATACTGAATTGCGCCAGACTTTCTGGGGCCACCGCATAACCGCCAGGTTGGGTTTTGCTGCCGGCGCTGGCGGTGCAGGCGATACTGGTCAGCAGCAAATCCCGCAGCGCCGGACTGTCGCGGGTGGAGATACTGAGGCTGAGTTCCGGCGCAAAAATCTTCAGGGCACACAGCAGCTGCAGGTAATCGCGATCTGAGACGCCACTTTGCTGCGTGCTTTGGCCGGCACAAGGTTTTAACCGCGGCAGTGCCACCGAAAAAGCCAGCTGATACCAGTGCTGCTGCAAAAAGCGCAGATGCCGCGCCAGTAACATCACATCGGTACGCCAGTCGCTGAGGCCCAATAACACGCCCATCCCCAGCTGTGCGATGCCAGCGGCCGCCACTCTTGCCGGCGCATCCAGCCGGTAGGCCATGTCGGCTTTGGCACCAAAAGTATGATGGCGGGCATAGCTTTGCGGGTCATAAGTTTCCTGATACAGCATCACCGCATCGATGCCGGCCGTGCGCAGCTGCTGATAATCCGCAATGCCAAGCGGTTGTGATTCCAGCAGTAGTTTTGCCACCTGCGGGCGCAGTGTCTGGGTCACTTCCAGTAAATAATCGACGCCGGCTTTGCGCTGATGTTCACCGGTCACCAACAGGATTTGCCCGATGCCGAGCGCCTGAATGGCCGCGGCTTCCTGCTGAGCTTCAGCGATGGTCAAAATGCGCCTTTTCATGGCGACACTTCTGGAAAAACCACAATAGCTGCATTCGTTGCTGCACAGATTCGACAAGTAGAGCGGGGCGAATAACGCCAGAGTACGGCCGCTGCGCTGGCGCTTTAACTGAGTGGCGCGGGCCAGCATTTGTGGCAAAAACTCAGCGGCGGCCGGGCTTAACAGCGCCTGCAGATCGGCAAAATCGGGCTTCGCGGCGCTAAGTGCCTGCTGCACGGCAGACCGGTCTGGCAGGCAACTCTGTTGCTGCAGCTGGTCAAACAGGCTTTGGCTCACAGGAAAAACCGGGTTGAGCTGCATCAGGACAACTCCGCCAGTACCCGGGCAAACCCCGCTTCCAGTGGGCTACTGGCAACGGCCTGCTGTTGCCTGCGGCCAAGGCCGGCCTGTTGGCTGCAGACACCGGCTTCGACCGCAAGCCGGAAGGCCCGTGCCATCGTCACCGGGTCCGGGCTCGACGCTATGGCGGTATTGACCAGCACGGCGCTGGCGCCAAGCTCGAGCGCAAGCGTGGCATCCGACGGCGCGCCAATGCCGGCATCAATAATCACCGGAATATTGGCCTGCTCGATAATAATCTCCAGCATGGCGCGGTTTTGCAGGCCCTGATTAGAGCCAATCGGCGCACCGAGCGGCATCACTGCAGCGCAACCGGCTTGTTCCAGCTGCTTGCAATGCAATGGATCCGCGCTGCAATAAGGCAGTACGACAAAACCCAGTGCGCAGAGCTGCTCAGCGGCTTTGAGCGTTTCGCGCGGGTCTGGCAGCAGATACTTTGGCTCCGGATGAATTTCCAGTTTGAGCCAGTTGGTGCCAACAGCTTCACGTGCCAGCAGCGCCGCCTGCACCGCTTCTTCGGCGGTGCGGGCGCCTGAAGTATTGGGCAATAGCTGCACAGCAAGCGCTTGCAGCGGGCTGAATAAGTCATCCAGCGGCGCCCCCGGTTGCAGGCGTTTGAGTGCCAGTGTCACCAGTTCAGTACCACTGGCCTGGACAGCCTGTTGCATCTGCGACGCACTTTGAAATTTACCGCTGCCAAGCAGCAAATGCGATTGAAAGGTCTTTCCGGCAATCTCGAACATCTTAACCTCCGGCGACGAGCTGAAAAATTTCGATATGGTGGTCTGTGTCTTCCGGCAATTGGGTATGTGCCCACAAGCCGCGGGGTAATAGTTGGCGGTTCAGTACCAGAGCGACGCCTTGCGGTGGCAGCGCCAGCTGCTGTGCCAGGTCCGCCAGCGTTTTGGCCTGAAGTGCGCTTTGTTGTTGATTGATAAACAGCATCACAGGGCTCCTTCTAAAGCAGCACCAACGCCACAGCAGGCGCAGTCTG
>CBFGPY010000345.1:0-4167 GCA_965650755.1 uncultured Chromatiaceae bacterium
GAAATAAAACGCAGTTAAGCTGCTGATTTCACATGAGGCTGATAGTCAGCATCCGGTTGTTCGCCTATAATCGCCCGATAACAAAACAAGAACAACAATGTCATTGCGGGATCTGCTTATGCGCGAACATATGGTGTTATTTATCACCACATTTGTGTTAACCCTGTTGGCCATTTTTATCCTGATCCCGGTTGCCAACCGGATTGGTCTGGTCGACAAACCTCATGGCCGTAAACAACATGTCGGCTCTATCCCGCTCATTGGCGGTATTTCGGTCTTTACCGGAGTGGCGTTGACCTTGAGTTACTTTGGCCTGCCCGGTGACACCCATTGGTATTATCTACTGTGTGGCGGCACTATCGTTATTCTCGGCGTTTTTGACGATTTCCTTGATTTAAGCGTGAAACTGCGTCTGGTTGCCCAGGTGATCATCGCATTAGTGATGATGTATGGCCTGCAGCTTTATGTCGCCGATTTGGGCGATTTGTTTGGCCTTGGCAGCGTCAGCCTCGGTTATGTCGGTATTCCTTTTACCGTGATTGCGGTCATCGCCGCCATCAACGCTTTTAACATGATTGATGGCATCGATGGCCTTGCCGGCATGTTAAGCGGCGTCAGTTTTGTCTCGCTGACCCTGATGATGGGTATCGGCGGTCAGCTGGAACATGCAGTGTTGCCGATGGTGTTAGTGTTTGCGCTTATCCCTTATCTGATGTTTAACCTTGATTTAGTTGGTAAAGGCAAAGGCAAAATCTTTATGGGTGACGCCGGCAGTATGTTGATTGGCCTGTCGGTTATTTGGCTTTTGATCATCGGCAGTCAGAGCGACAGCGCCAGTTTCAGACCTGTCACGGCGTTATGGGTGATTGCAGTACCACTGATGGATATGGTGGCTATCATGATCCGCCGCATCCGCAAAGGTCAGTCGCCTTTTATGGCTGACCGCGAACATCTGCACCATATCTTTTTGCGCTTAGGCCTGAATTCACGTCAGGCGCTGGTGGTGATTACCACACTGGCGGCGATGCTGGCGACCATCGGTGTTGTTGGTGAGTACCTGATGGTACCCGACCTAGTCATGTTATTGTTATTCCTGCTGATTTTCGCGCTGTATTCGTTATCACTGCAATACATCTGGCGGATCACCCGTGCTATTAAACGTTATAAAGCCAGACAACGTGCTAAACAAAATCCGTAAACTGCTGGCCGCCCGTTCGGTCGTACTGCTGATTGAGCGTTTTTTCCGGTTAGGCGCCGGCGCCCTGGTGACTTTTATGGTCGCCAGAATGTTGGGCGACGCAGCGCTCGGCACTTATGGTCTGGTGATGGTCTGGACCGCATTTCTTGCGCCACTGACCAACCTTGGCATGAACAATCTGGTGCAGAAAATGGCCAGCAGCTCAAGTGACCCGGTCAAAGCCATGCAATTTCTGCAGACGGCCGTCTGGCTGCGTATCATCGCAGGGCTGGTGTTTGGCGCTCTGATGATTGCCGGTTTTATGCTGTTTTATCCGCATTATTTTGCCGCGGGTCCCTGGCAAATCGCCACGCTGTTTATGCTGCAGAGCTTTTTTGCGCTGATTTTGTTTGAATATCAGCAAAACTATCTGGGCCATTTCCGTGCTGTGGCGCTGACCAAAATCGCGGTATCGGCATTGACTTTAGTGGTCAGGATTGTGGGTTTGCTGCAGGGCTACGGCATTAGTTTTTTATTGTTGATAGTCGGAATTGAATTTCTGCTGACCGGCGCCGTGCAATATTATTGGTATCGCCGTTATGCACCGGATGATGCGCGCTGGCACTGGCAGTTTTTTGACTGGCCTACCGCGAAGGCGTTACTTGTACGCTCATCCTGGCTTTGGGTTTCCGGCATTGTGTCCGTGATTTATCTGAAAATCGACACTGTGATGATCGAAAGTATGCTCGGTGTGGCCGCAACAGGCCAATATACTGCGGTCGCGCGCATCTCAGAACTTTGGTATGTGATCCCGGTGACCCTGGCCGCCCGTTATTACCCGGATTTACTCAAGGCTTTTGAACAAAGCTGGCCACAATATTTGCTCATCCTGCGCCGGCGTGGCCTGCAGTTTTTTGGCCTCGCTCTGGTGATTTCCATTTTGATGACTCTCAGCGCCTATTGGATCATGTTGTTTGCTTACGGCGAGAAATTTACCGGCTCGACCACAGTGCTGCAAATTCATGTCTGGGCTGGCTGTTTTGTCTTTGTAAGGGCGCTGATCAGTCAGCATCTGATTATCACCGGCAATGAACCGCTGAGTCTGCTCAGTCACGGTGTTGGTGCTTTGCTGAACGTCGGGTTGAACTTCCTGCTGATCCCACGAATGGGTATAGAAGGTGCAGCCTGGGCCACGTTGATTTCTTATGCCTACGCCTCGTTTTTCTTTATCTTCTTCTCGAAAAAGACCCGGGCACATTTCTTTGAAATGCTGAAGCTGAAGAGAGAAAGCCTGTCTTCAGGATAAAAAAAGCCGCCCCTCATCGCGACGGATTGGGGCGGCTTTTTTCTTTACCCATTCGGGATTAAGCAGGTAATTCCCAGCTCACCCAGCCTTGTTGCCAGGACAATAAAATCAGGCCACCAAAGGCAATGCGGTACCAGGCGAAAATCTCATAACTGTGGTTGGCAACAAAACGCACCAGGGTTCGTACCGCCAGCAGCGCACTGATAAAAGCGGTAACAAAACCGACAGCAAACATCGGCGCATCAGTCATTTGCAGCAAATCCCGGTGTTTATAGATATCGTAGAAAGTGGCGGCAAACATCGTTGGTACCGCAAGAAAAAACGAGAACTCCGCAGCAACTTTGCGATCCAACCCAATAAACAGACCGCCGATAATAGTCGCGCCTGAACGCGATGTGCCCGGGATCATCGACACCACCTGCGCACAACCTACTTTAAAGGCATCCAGCAGGCTCATATCGTCGACATCATGTACCCGAACCTGATGGGTGCGGCGCTCTGCCCACAGGATAATCAGGCCACCGACAATCAGCATAATGGCCACTGACACCGGATTAAACAGGTAATATTTGATGGTTTTGATAAACAGCAAGCCGATAATTGCTGCCGGTAAAAATGCCACTAACAGATTCAGCACAAACCGCTGTGCTTTTGGTTCGCTGACGATGCCGGTTGCCACCCCGATAAAACGCTGCCGGTACTCAAAGACAATCGCCAGGATAGCCCCAAGCTGGATAGCAATTTCAAACACCCGGCCGTCATTGTGAAAACCGATTAAATCGCCGACGACAATTAAATGGCCGGTACTGGATACCGGCAAAAACTCGGTCAGACCTTCGACAATACCGAGAATAAAGGCCTGAATTAACAACCACCAATCCATGTTGACTCCAATCAATACTGAAATTGGTGGTTATTATCCGGACTTTTCCCTGTCCGTCCAACTACTTTCCGGTCTTTCTGCGTCGCTGCCGTTAATCCTGCTGCCAGCCAAAAGGATCAGTGATGCTGTGTGCCGGCTGGGTGAACCAACGTGGTCCGTCCTCAGTCATGTAAAAATGATCCTCCAGCCGCACACCAAACTCACCCGGAATACAAATCATTGGCTCATTGGAAAAACACATGCCTTCGGCCAGTGGCAACATGTTCCCGCGCACCAGATAGGGCCACTCGTGGATATCCAGACCAATGCCGTGACCGGTACGGTGTGGCAGCCCCGGCAGGCGGTAATCCGGCCCAAGGCCCGCGGCAGTGAGCACCGTCCGGGCGGCATCGTCAACCGCACCGCAAGGCACGCTGGGTTTTGCTGCGGCAAAAGCAGCCGCCTGGGCTTGTTTTTCCAGGTTCCAGATCGCACGCTGGCGCTCGGTTGGTTCACCAAACACATAGCTGCGGGTAATGTCGGAGACATAATGGTGCAACCGGCAACCGGTATCGATCAGCACCATATCGCCGCGCTGCAGATACTGCGGATCTTTGACGCCATGCGGATACGCAGTCGCTTCACCAAACAGCACTATACAAAAATACGAACCGCTGGCACCGACTCTGCGATGCGCTTCGTCGATAAAGGCTTCGACTTCCAGCGTACTGATACCGGGTGTTAAGATTTGCGCCACTGCCTGATGCACAGTGAGCGTCATATCCATAGCCCGCTGCATAATGGCAATTTCGGCTGCGGATT
>CBFGPY010000346.1:0-4154 GCA_965650755.1 uncultured Chromatiaceae bacterium
CTGAATATTTTTCAGGCCATTGCCGGATTCGTTCGGAATTTCCTGCAGGCTTTTGATCGGCACATATGCGCGGTCATAGCCGCCGCCCTGCAATACAAACTCCGGCTCTAAGCGGTGAAACACAGTACCGTCATACATCTTTTTATCGACGTAGGTCAGGAAGTTGTTCACGGTTAACGCGGCTTTCATCCGATCCAGTTCGATGACAATGTCACCCTCGGTAGTGACCAGTTTCACCCGGGGGAACAGATTATCTTTTTGCAGATGTTCGCCTGCGGCAAAAACCAGCGAGCTGCTGAGCAGACAGAATAAGGCAAAGAGCTGTTTCATCGTTTAGTTCCTCAGGAAGTCCTGCCAGCTTGGGTCGCGCAGCATATTGCCAAGCACCTGTTCGGTTAATACGCGTAACTCACGCTCTGCGACAGCTGTATCCAGTTTGAATGGTCCGGAGAAGCTGCTTTTGCCGCTGTAACTTTTGTTAAAAGAGCCAGATTCCCGCTCGATTAACAAGGTCAGCTCGACACTGTTTTTCACTACGTGTTCCACTGCTTTTAATTCGGCATTGGCTTCCAGTTGGTTGATTTGCAAGGTCACAATGACAGGCTCTGCGCCAGAAATACGCGCACCTTGCTGGGTTAAAGCGCTGCTCAGTGTTTGTTGTAACTGACCGGTCAGGTCGTTGGTCGTTGGGTAGGACTTCACAGAATCGCCATCACGCATCACCAGGGTACCGTTGGTCGGTCTGTTGTCCTGCACGTTCAGGGCAAAGGCGGTGTTGGTCAGCTGGTTCGACTGATTCCAGAAGATTTGGGGTGCAACAATAAAAGACGGCACCGGATTACTACAACCGGCAACACCAACCGCGAAAACTGCGGCAAGCAGGATTGAACGCATAACTATTTCCTTCTGATAGCTTCAAAGACGCTGAATTTTGCATTACTGGCTACGTGAATACAACCGCCGAACAGCCGCGTCAGTTTTTCGCCATAACCCAGATGGCGGTTACAGACAATCCGGAGCCGGCCGCCGATTTTCAGGACACGCCGCGCATCGGCGAACATCTGCCAGGCGATGTGATCAGTGACTGCTTGCTGCTGGTGAAACGGCGGGTTACACAAAATATAGTCGGCGGATAAGTCAGATTGTTGACTCAGGCTGTCATCGGCCAGAAATTCACATTGAGTTGCTGCGGGAAAATGCTCATGAACGTTGTCTTTGGCTGATTGCACCGCCATAAATGACTCATCACAAAACAGCAGTTGTGTGTCAGGGGCGGCCGCCAACACCGCGAGGCCAATGACCCCGTTGCCGCAACCTAAATCAATTACGCGCTGGCCGGCCTGAACCTGTGGTAGGTGTTGCAGAAAGAACCGGGCACCGACGTCTAACTGCTCCCGCGCAAATACATTGGCGTGATTGATGATGTTTAAAGTCAACGGCCCTTGCGTCGTGGGTAGCTCCACCGGCCAGGTTAATGGAAATTGCGGGCGAGCCGGAACCGGTTGTGTTTTATCGCAGACAGCGGTGATCAGGCGGCATTTCTTTTCCGTTAAAGAAGCAGTGACCGGTCCTATTTCTTCAGCGAAAATCTGTAGCAAATTGGCATGAATATCTTTTGCTTTGGCAGCTGCAATAATCGGAGCACCATCAGCTAACTGTTGTTTCAATTGCCGAAGCTGATAGCGCAGAAAGCTATGATTACCGGGTAATTTCAGCAACACAGCAGCAAAAGCCGGACAAGCTTCAGTACTGGCAACCTGCAGCACCGGGCTCAGGCCATTTTGTTGCAGATTGTGTTGTGTCGCCAGCTGGCTGATAAAAGAGTCACTCCACTGTACCGGAGCGAACTGATGCAGCGCGCAGGCGAGGGCACCGAACTGGTCATTCACCAACAATACCGGCGTGTCGGCTGCTGTCAGTTTTTGCTGCGCGTAGCGGATCAATAGCTCGTCTGCAGCATCCCATGCCTGCAGGCTGCGGGTTTTCTGCTCCGGTGGGAATCGATCAAGCTGCAGCTGGATATGGTCTAGGGTAAATTGGCTGGACATAATAAGGTTCGGCAGAAACAAAAGGTGGGTATTTTGACAGAAGCGCAGTCAGGGCACAACGCGGCGGCCGCTCCCACGGGGCAGGGGCAGTCCATACAGCGATATTTTTTGCCAGATGCAGAGGTGTATCTGTTGCCGGCATTTCTCAGCAGCGCCGAGTCAACACATTTAAGTCAGCAGCTCGCCGGACTTGACTGGCAACAGCCGCAGATCCGGTTGTACGGCCGCGACGTTGCGATCCCACGCCGGCAAATCTGGATGGGAGACCGGCACTGCAGCTATCGCTATTCCGGCGTGACTTTTCAGCCAGAGCCCTGGCAGGCCGGCTTACAGCATCTGTGTGAGCGGTTGGTGCGTCATACCGGACATCCGCTGAATGCAGTGTTGCTGAATCATTATCAGCACGGCGATCATCATATGGGCTGGCACAGTGATGACGAATGGGAGCTTGGACCGGACCCGGTGATTCTGTCGCTGAGTCTTGGCCAGACCCGTCGCTTTGATTTGAAACATAAGTATTTGAATACGCAGTTAAGTCTCGAACTTAACAACGGAGATTTATTAGTGATGGCCGGTACTTGTCAGCGCTTCTGGCAACACCGGGTACCCAAGCAGAGCCGGGCGCGGTCGGAGCGCTTTAATCTGACCTTTCGTTATCTGCCAGAGCGGTGATGCAGTAATCCTCGTTTTAGCAAGGGCTAATTTTTATCTTTTTTTGCAGCTGAATTAGAGCAGACAAGGCAAAATGCAGTGGCTAGTCTGAATGAACAACTAACGAAGGAGCTGACAATCATGCTGATCCATACGTCTATCGAACAGAAATTGTTGCAAGCCTTCCAACCGGTGTTTCTGGATGTAATCAATGAGAGCCATATGCATAGTGTGGCGCCGGGTTCAGAATCGCACTTTAAAGTCGTTATTGTGACCCCGGCTTTTGATGGTATGCGGCTGTTGCAACGCCATCGGGCGGTAAATGCGGTGGTTGCCGAAGAGTTGGCGGAGAAAATCCATGCATTGGCACTGCATACGTACACGCCGAGCGAATGGTATGAGTATTACGCGGAGAAACCACCTGCTTCCCCTAAGTGTTTTGGTGGCTCGAAAAAAGATGCAAAAGCGCTGGGTTGATCGGTAAATTTCGCGCTATCTGCACCGAACGGGCAGTTTATTTAAGCTGATCAGACCTGTTGCCGCGGTCAGTGTTTTACACTAACCGCGGTTTCTGTCATCACACAGGTTAATTTTTTATGGTTATTCAACCGAAAATCCGTGGTTTTATCTGTACCAATGCGCATCCGGTCGGCTGTGCAGAGCATGTCCGCGAACAAATTGCATACGTCAAACAACATGGTCAGGTCGAGAACGGGCCAAAAAATGTATTAGTTATCGGCGCATCGACCGGTTACGGTCTGGCCTCGCGGATCACTGCAGCTTTTGGTTCAGGCGCTAAGACGCTGGGTATATTTTTTGAGAAAGAAGCGACTGAGGGCAAAACCGGTTCGGCCGGCTGGTACAACACAGCGGCATTTGAAGCTGCGGCTAATGCTGAAGGTTTATGGAATAAACATCTGAATGGCGATGCCTTCACTGACGAGCTGAAATCGCAGGCTATTTCGCTGATCCGTGCCGAGATGGGCAAGATTGACCTGGTGGTGTATAGCCTGGCGGCGCCACGGCGTAAAGACCCGGTTAGCGGCGAAATTTACAGCTCAGTGTTAAAACCTATTGGTCAGGCTTATACCGCCAAGAACTTAAACACCAGCAAACGCGAAATTGAAGAAGTGTCAGTAGAGCCAGCTAACGATGACGAGATTTTTAATACCGTCAAAGTCATGGGTGGTGAAGACTGGGAGCGCTGGTTAGATCAGTTGCACGCTGCCGGTGTGCTGGCTGAAAACGTACAGACAGTGGCCTACACCTACATCGGTAAGGAACTGACCTGGCCAATTTACGGCAAAGCGACTATCGGTCGTGCGAAGGAAGATCTGGATCGTGCGGCGACCGCTATCACGACCAAACTGGCAGGGCAGGGTGGTCACGCTTATGTTGCCTCGTTAAAAGCACTGGTTACGCAGGCCAGTTCTGCTATCCCAATCATGCCGCTGT
>CBFGPY010000347.1:0-4154 GCA_965650755.1 uncultured Chromatiaceae bacterium
CGTTCCAGTTGCAAACTTAACTGACTCGTCAGCTGGGTTTGCTGACTCTGGTTGGTCTGTAACCAGACCCAATAACCACAGCCCCACAAAAAACTGAGCGACAAGATAAAAAACAGACTGGACCAGGAAAACAGTTTCACGGTGGGGAGGCATCCTTGTGCACGTTTACTGACGAAACAACAGATTGACTAGCCTAACGGATTACGCCGGCAAGTCAATCTGTTAACATCTGTAAAACCGTTACAGATTCGCCTCTGCAAAGGATGCGAGCCGGCTGCGCACCACGCCATTGAGATTGATTGTCGTGCTACCCTCAAAGTTTTTGAAACGCTCGACGATGTAGGTCAAGCCTGAAGTTACTGCGGTCAGATAGTTACTGTCGATTTGTGACAGGTTACCGGAGCAAATCAGTTTAGTGCCTTCGCCACAACGGGTGATGATGGTTTTCAGCTGCGCCGCACTTAAGTTCTGACATTCATCGAGCAGAACTATCGCATTCTGAATGCTGCGGCCACGCATAAAATTCACCGACTTAAACTGAATATTGGCCTTGTCCATAATGTAGTTGACGCTGGCATGCGGATGTTCATCGGTTTTATGCAGCACTTCCAGCGAGTCGGTAATAGCCGCCAGCCACGGCGCCATTTTTTCTTCTTCAGTACCGGGTAAAAAGCCGATAGATTCAGCGATTTCCGGCGTATTGCGCGTCACAATCACTTTGTCGTACATGCCGCGTTCAATCACCAGTTCCAGTGCCGCAGCCAGCGCCAGCAAGGTTTTGCCACAGCCGGCCGGCCCGGTCAGGATCACCAGATCCATATCCGGGTCCAGCAAAGCATTCAGCGCCATCGCCTGATAGACATTTTTCGGATGGATGCCCCAGGCATGGCGATGCATCAGCCGTTCAAAACCCAAATCCAGCACTTTGATTTGCTGGTCCATGATGGCGACCACCCGGCCGGCAAAAGTTTCATGTTCATCAACCAGATATTCATTGATATAAGCGTTGGGCAATAAATTACGCGGTAAATAGTGATAGGTTTCGCGCCCTTCGTTTTCACTGCGGCAATCTTTGACCTGACTCCAGAAATCGCCGGCAAATTTAAAATAACCTTTATACAAAAACCGCACATCGTCGATCAGCTGGTCAGTGCGGTAATCCTCCACCAGTTTTAAGCCGGCACCTTTGGCTTTCAGGCGCATATTGATGTCTTTGGTCACCAGGATGACTTTGACCGGCGCTTTTTCCCGCTGCAAAAATAAGGCGGTGTTGATGATCAGATGGTCGTTTTCGCCACCGGGCAAACCGGGGATCTGGTCGCTGATGTGATGGTCGTTGACGATAAACAGATGGCCACTGGCTTTGCGCTCGCCATGTTGCGGTAATTGTACCCCTTGTAACATTTGTTCAGGCGAGGCGTCTTTTAATACGTCCTCCAGCGCGCGGATCGCCACCCGGGCTTCGCGGCTGACATCTTTGTGTTTGTCTTTAATATGGTCTAATTCTTCTAGCACTGTCATCGGGATGACGACGTCGTGTTCCTGAAAGTTTAAAAAAGCGAAGGGTTCGTGCAGCAGGATGTTGGTATCGAGGACGTAGATTTTTATGTCTTTACTTCTTCTTCGCGCCATATGCAGCTCCTTAGCAGCGGAAAATAAAACCCGGCGGGTTCTTCTTTAATTTAGAGCAAGAATCTGTGCCACGGATGACAATCTTGTGACGATATAAAGCTTTTCATTTATGACTCGGACTGTGCTGAAAAATTCCCGGTTAGGCGAGTGCAGTTTGCCCGGAATTTCAGTACCATAGCGCCCCCTTTCAGAAGTGACCCGGATAATGATGAAATTTGCCCTTGGACAGCGCTGGATCAGCGACGCGGAATCGGACTTAGGTTTAGGTACAGTTGTCGGGATCGACGGCCGCATGGTCACTATCCTGTTTCCGGCCAGTGGCGAAACCCGGCTCTACGCGATGAATGAAGCGCCTTTAACCAGGGTGCAGTTTAATCCGGGTGATACCGTCAAAAGTGCGCAGGAATTCAGTTTGCTGGTTGAGCGCGTTGAAGAAGTCAACCAGACGCTGGTTTACCACGGTGAACGCACCGACAACGGCGAAGCCGTCAGCCTGCGCGAAACTTTTCTCGACCATTTCATCAGTTTCAGCTCACCACAAGACCGGCTTTTTACCGGTCAAATCGACCGTTTTGATTGGTTCACGCTGCGTTACCACAGCTGGCAACATGTACATCAGCAGCAGCGTAATCCACTGCGTGGCCTGGTTGGCGGCCGTTTAAGCCTTATTCCGCATCAGCTGCATATTGCCAACGAAGTGTCGCAGCGCCATGCGCCCCGCGTACTGTTGTCTGACGAAGTGGGCCTCGGCAAAACCATCGAAGCTGGCCTCATCATTCATCAACAACTGTTGTCTGGATTGGCGAGCCGCGTGTTGATTGTTGTGCCCGAGTCGTTACAGCATCAGTGGCTGGTCGAAATGCTGCGGCGTTTTAACCTCAAATTCGCCATTTTTGACGATGAGCGCCTGACAGAAGCCGCCGCTGATGGCGGTAATCCATTTGAAACTGAGCAGCTGGTGCTGCTAAGCCTGGATTTCCTGACCCGGAAAAAAGCCGCTTTTGAAGCAGCGGCTGAAACGCATTGGGATTTGCTGGTGGTCGACGAAGCCCACCATTTAAGCTGGAGCGAAACCGAAGCCAGCACTGAATATCAGCGCATTGAAACACTGGCGCAGGACACGCCGGGTGTGATTTTATTAACAGCAACGCCTGACCAGCTGGGTCATCAAAGTCATTTTGCCCGTTTGCGTCTGCTCGACCCGAACCGCTTTTATGACTATCCGGCCTTTGTTGCCGAGGAACAGCAGTACAAAGCGGTCGCGACACTGGCAAGAGCACTGCAGCAGGAAATGCCATTAACTGCGGCCACTGCGACAGCACTGCAGCAATTGCTGCAGGAATCCGATATCAGCGCAGAGCTGGCTGTCCTTGCAAGCGCGACCACAGCCGAAGTTCGAGATCAGGCTACGGAAAGTTTACTCAGCAAGTTACTGGACCATCATGGCACCGGCCGGATTTTATTCCGCAACACCCGCGCCGCCATCGCCGGCTTCCCGCAGCGTCAGCCGAAATTCATTGGTTTGCCGCTGCCAGAGCAGTATCAGAATGCCATCAAAGTACAGCTGAGCTTTATGGCCAACCAAAGCGATGAATTTAAAGCCAAAACGCTGTTATTCCCGGAGCGTATTTATCAGGAATTCGAAGGTAGTAAAACCAGCTGGTGGCAGTTTGACCCGCGGGTTGAAGCCGTCATTGCGCTGATCAAACAGCATAAATACAAAAAGTTTCTGGTTATCTGCGCCCATGCCGACACCGCGATTGCGCTGGAAGAAGCCATGCGGGTGAAAGAAGGTATACGCGCTGCGGTATTCCATGAAGGCATGTCGATTTTTGATCGCGACAAAGCCGCTGCCTATTTTGCCCAGGACGACCAAAGCGCACAGGCGCTGATTTGTTCAGAAATCGGCTCTGAAGGCCGTAACTTCCAGTTTGCCCATCACTTAGTGTTGTTTGATTTACCACTGAATCCAGACCTGCTGGAACAACGCATCGGCCGCTTAGACCGGATTGGTCAGACGCAGGATATTCAAATCCATCTGCCGTATTTTGTCGACCAGCCGCAGCAGCTGTTGCTTGACTGGTATCATCAGGGTCTGCAGGCTTTTGACGCGACCTGCCAGACCGGCGGCGCGGTGTATCAGCAAATGCGGGCGCGCTTGCTGCCGTTGCTGGCCGTGCCATCTGCCGACAGCGCGGCGGTCACCAGCTTAATCAGCGACACCACAGCACTGAATCAGCAGCTGAAACAACAGCTGGAACAGGGCCGCGACCAACTGCTCGAACTTAATTCCAGCGGCCGCGGATTGGCGCAACAGCTGGTCGAGCAAGTCCGGACCCAGGATGATGCGACTATTCTGCCGCTCTATATGATCAAAGCCTGGGATTTACTCGGCGTGCAACAAGACGATCGCAGCGACACCAGCATTATTCTGACGCCATCAGAGCATCTGCAGGGCCATTATCCGATGCTGGATGAAGATGGCATTACTGTGACTTTCGACCGCGCCACCGCGCTGGCGC
>CBFGPY010000348.1:0-4148 GCA_965650755.1 uncultured Chromatiaceae bacterium
AGCAGCAATTATTAGAAGAAGCACGTGTCGCCTCGTCATTGCAACACCCTAATATTGTCACTGTTTATGATATTTCCCGGTCAGAGCAACAAAGCTATATCGTGACAGAATGGCTGGAAGGCCAGACGTTAGAGCAATACCAGCGCCGGCATCTGACACTTGCCACCAAAGTGGATTTACTGTGTCAAATCGCTTCCGGTTTAGCCAGTGCGCACCAGGCAGGCGTGATCCATCGCGATTTAAAACCAAGCAACCTGATGGTTTGCCTGCCGGAACTTCGCGTAAAAATACTGGATTTTGGTATGGCGAGCCGTCAACGTCGCTTGCAGCAAGTGGCGGCAACAGAAGGTGCAGGATTGCCGCCGATGTTATCAAGCCAGCTTCACAGTCAGTGGTCGCAACATACCACCGCTTTTCAAATTAAAGGCACATTGCCCTATCTTGCGCCAGAGTTGCTGCAAAGTGATATCGACGCGACACCGCAGTCTGATATTTTTGCATTTGGCGTCATCATGTATGAACTTTGTTACGGTGTGCACCCATTTCTGCACGACAGCGCCGAACAGACCATGCAAGCCATTTTGCAGCACCGCGTACAATGCGCCGGCAATGGAATTCAGCTACCGGCCAGATTAAAACAGCTGATCGAACAATGTATGTCAGCTCAAAGCGCACGCCGACCAGCACAAATGAAAAGTGTGGCGGCTACACTGCATGCGTTGTATCAGGACCTGTTGCGACGGGAAAAACTCGGTGTCTGGTATCCACTGCTACGTTGGCAGGTATGGGCAGCGCTTGCGCCTGCGTTACTTGGGCTCAGTTTGTGGTTGGGTCAGCTCAGCATTAATAAAGATGATTTATTGAGCCAGGGGCAAACCTTGGCCCTGCAGCCTTTTGATAATTTAGGCGGTGACCCGGCAGTCCAGCAGTTTTTGCAGGGGATGGCGCTCAGTCTCAGTCAGGACCTGGCAAAAATCGGGCAGCATAATAATCAGGTTTGGGTGCTGCCACCGGGAGAACTTGCCAGCTTAAAAGATCCAAGTCTGAAGAATATCTATCAGCAATATCAGACCGATCTCATTATCAGCGGCACCCTGCAACATCTTGGAGCCACCAGGCGGCTGTCCCTGAATCTACACAATGGTGCCGACGGCCGAATTCTGAAAAGCAGTGAACTGGACCTGCCTCTGAATGGCTGGGATCAGGCGCAGCGCGAAGTCAGGCATGAACTATTGCAGTTACTAAACTGGCAGCAACCGGCAAACCTGTCGCTGTCAAAAGGCAGTGCCACGCCGGATGAAGCCTATAAAGCGTATCTCACCGGCTTGAGTTATCTGTATCGGTTCGACTACAAAGACAATATTGAAAAAGGCGTGTCCGAGCTTACTCAGGCTATACGGTTGGCGCCTGAATTTACCGCGGCAAAATATGCATTGCTGGATGGCTATCTGAAAATGTCCCGCCGCAAAGATCTTCAGCGTTGGCTTGAACCCGCAGAGCAACTGCTCAGGCAATTGCCAGCCATTGCAGATCCGGAGCAATTGAGGCTCAAAGCCGAGTTGGCCAAAGTGAAAACAGAGTACCAGGCCGCCGTTGGTTATTATCAACAGGCTCTGGTACTCACGCCACATGATGCCGATACGCTCGCAGGTCTTGCTGGAGCATTTGAAGCACTCAACGACATCAGGCAAGCGGAACAGTATTGGCACTCCGCTTATCAGCAGCAGCCTAACTGGCACTTCACCAATCTGCTAGCGCTGTTTTATTATCGCCAGCACCAGTTGGAAAAAGCTGAGGCCTTGTTCAGCAAATTACTGGCGCAGTCACCAAACAACACAGAGATCCTGCAAACCGTCGGCGCTATTCAGTTTAGCCAGAACCGGTATGATGACGCCCTGCGAACCTTCAACCAGGCCGTAACGCAGGACCCAAGCGCAATTAATTATTCAAATGTTGGTACGGTACTTTTTTATCAACAACGTTATGCTGAGGCGGTTCGACAGTTTGAGCTGGCCACAGAGCTAAATTCGCGCAGCTACCAGTTATGGGGCAATCTGGCCGATAGCTATCGCTGGTCGGCACAGCCCGACCAGGCCATTCGCAGTTACCGGCGGGCAATTGAACTGGTGAATACCCGCCTAAAAAAAGCGCCCAATCGACATCAGCTGAAGTTAAATCTTGCGCTTTATTCGGCAAAGGCAGGTCTCACTGATGCTGCCCTTACGGCGTTACAACAGGTAGACGTGGATAAAGAGCCACAAACTATGGCCAAAGCCGCCCAGGTGTATGAAATCTGTGGCCAACGGGACCGTGCCTTACAGTTACTCAGAGCGGCGCTTGCCAGAGGTTATTCTTATCAGGAGATCCGCCACGAGCCGGAATTTAAACAGCTGTCAGAGCTTCTGCCAGCACCTGCGACACCAAGCTCCGACGTCGACAAACTCAGTTAGGTTTCATCGTCACCGTTACTGACAATGATTTCCGGATCTCGTTGATAAATCACCTGAGTCCCCGAACTCCCTTCCACTTTGACATAAATTGCATACGCATTATATTTTGCCACTTTACAGTCGCAGGTATCCTCGCTGACCGTTTTTTCAGCAAAATAAACATTCGGGATCGTCGTTTGATTGCCAAAGGAATAACGCAGTGAGTTGGTGATATCAAAAGGGTTATTAAAATACAAACCCCAGTCAAGCACCGCCTGACCGCTTTGGTTAACAAGTACAAACTGCACACTATCGCCTTTATTCACAGTGACCGACGTCTGACCGCTTAAGTGGATCTTGCCGTCTGCGCCCAGGGTAAAACTTTGTACAACTTGAGCCATAGAAATGTCCTTTTAAAATGAATATTTCAGGACCAACATAGATGGTCTTTTCAACAACATAGGTATAGCTGCAGCTTTAGGCATCGCAGACCGAACAGTGGCGCTAATCGGGCTTTGACTAAGGTTACAGCTGTCCGCACTTTACACGCATTTTGTTTAAATCAGTATTAAACATAATAACTTAACAAAATGAATGCCGTTCAGGGTAATGCCTGACCCCGGCTGGCCACATAAAGCGCATACCAGTGTTCGCGACTGAGCTCAACATCCACCGCCTGGCTGCAGGCACGAATGCGCTCTGGGTTCACAGTGCCAATCACCGGCTGGATGCAGGCCGGATGGCGCATCAGCCAGCCCAACACTATGGCTTCAGCACTGACCTGATATTCGGCCGCAAGCTTTGCTACCAATTCGGCAGTGCGTTGCTCAGTGGCAGAAAGATCTCTGCCAGCCCCACTGAAACGCCCCTGCGCCAGACTGCCCCAGGCCTGAATTTGTACTTTATTCAGCTGACAATATTCGACAGTGCCATACCCAAAATAGTGACTAGCGCCTTGCGGCATCCCGGTCAGTACATTCGCTTCCAGCCAGTCCAGGTTGGCCAGGCTCATTTGCAGCTGATTGACCACCAGTGGCTGCTGTAGCGCTGATTGCAATAATTGTTGTTGTGGTGCACCAAAATTAGACACACCAAACTGCCGGACTTTGCCGCTTTGTTGCAATCGGGTCAGCACTTCGGCCACTTCATCAATTTGCATCAAAGGATCAGGCCGGTGCAGCAACAAGATATCCAGATACTCAGTTTGCAGGCGGCGCAGGCTTTGCTCGACGCTATCAGCGATATAACCAGCACTGAAATCATAACGACCGACATGGTCGGCATCAGCAAAGCGGATCGCACATTTGCTTTGTAACACCAGACATTCCCGCAACTGCGGCTGCGCAGCGAGAAACTGGCCAAACACAGCTTCAGCTTTGCCACGGGTATAGATATCCGCATGGTCAAAACAGTTAAAACCAAGCTCCAGTGCGGCTTCGATGGCGGCGAAACCCTGTTGCTGTTGCTCTGTGGTTGTTGTTGGAGAATTCCAGTCACCGCCCAGCCCCATACAACCAAACACCAGCGGGGATACGTCAGGAAAATATTGTTGTAAAGCCAGCATTTAACTGCTCCTTTTGCCAAATTCAGCCGAGTCTAGCTGAGTTCACTACTGTGTCCAAGCCTGTGTACTTACCAGCGTCACAACAAATGAATGATTCGGCCAGGAAAAGCAGTTAGAGTTTGCAACATGCCTTTGTTATTGCAAACAGGAAACCT
>CBFGPY010000349.1:0-4146 GCA_965650755.1 uncultured Chromatiaceae bacterium
GGTTAAGTCGGATGACAGACCACGGATACTGACTGTGGCGCCTTCGCCACCGTCGCGCTGGATCACCACGCCTGGCACCCGTTGTAACGAATCGGCGACGTTTTTGTCCGGAAATTTACCGATATCTTCAGCGGTGATCACGTCGACCACGCTGTCGGCAGCACGTTTATTCAGTAAGTTTTCGCTCATACTGGATAAAATACCGCGTACTTCAATGACTTCGATTTTTTCGTCGGCAGCGGCTTTTTTCTTCGCGGCTGCAGTTGCTGCCGGCTTCGTTGATTCGCTTTGGGCCGCAGTCTGCTGTTCTGCTGTTTGTCCGGCAAACGCCGGGTTCAGGCTGGCGATCACTGCCAGCGACAACACAGAAAGTTTTAACCCTTGCTGCCAGCCTTGTGGCTGCTGTAGTTGCTGAAATGCCCTGTCTATCCTGTTAACCATGGTCTTCTCCACAGTGAAATGTGAAAACGCACCGGTGAGTCCGGTTTGTCCCTTTATTTTTATTTAATTTTCATGGTGTTGGATTCAAATTCGCCTCTATTACCGCCCGGCCAACCCGTCTCCCCTGCAACGCCATAAAAAAATCGGTCTGTTGTGTTTTGTCGTTGCCGATTAAATGTAATCGATTACATGACGCCATTGATACTAGCGAAGCGGCAAATTGCTGTCAATCTGTACAATCGCGAAAAGTTCAAATCCGTGCAAACAAAATGTAATGCAATATTATTTGTTTAATTTCAGTGATTTAAATGATTTATATTACGCCAACATGGTGCAACGGCAGGTCAAAACTGGCCAACAGCGGGCTGTTCAGACCAGTAAAACTTGGCAAAGACGGGAATTTGTAATCGTTAACAGACGTCTGGATGTGCAGGAATAGCGAGTATCGCTAATGGCAAGGTCACGGTGCAATTCGCAGGCTCATTGCACCCTACGTTTGTCTCTGCCGTAGGCTGGGTAGAGCGAAGCGAAACCCACCGGGTATCGGTATCGCATAGCGGTGATCACACCGGCGCCGGGCCGCTGCTTTCGCGTTCAATCAATTGAAATGGCAGGACTTCTTTGCTTCGCACCAAAGTTTCGCCACGGATTTGGCTGACCAGCACTTCCACAGCACGCCGGCCCATGTCATAGGCTGGCTGGTCGACAGTGGTCAAAGGTGGGTCGATAAAAGCTGAGACTTTGATGTTATCAAAACCAACCACTGAGATATCTTCAGGTACCCGCAGGCCGGCTTTTTTGATGGCATGCACAGCACCAATGGCAATATCGTCGTTAAAACAAAAAATTGCCGTGGGCCGCTGTGGCAGACTGAGCAGATGTTCAACACCGGCGATGCCAGTTTCAATGGTGTAAGCACCGCCGGTGATCTGGCTTTGCTCAAACGGGATCTGTTCTTCCTGCAATACACTGCGGATGCCGGCTAAACGTTCGCGGTAAATCTGACTGCTGATCTGGCCGACGATAGCAGCGAAATGTTTGTGGCCGTAACCGACTAAATGGTGGGCTAAGGCGCGGCTCGCTGCATGGTTATCCAGCTCAATCACCGGGTATTTTTTCTCAGTAGCTATACGTTCACAGACGCTGACCATCGGTAAATCTTCGGCTAAATCGGCATCGGCTGCAGAAAACGGAAAGGAATGATCGAGCTGTATTAAGCCATCTGCGCGGTTGGTCAGTACCATGCTGGCATATTCGTGCTCACGCTCAGGTGAGCCTTGGGTATCCCCGAGCAACACGGAAAACCCCTTTTCCTGTGCCGCCTGCTCAATGCCACCAATAATACGCATGAAAAAAGGGTTCACCAGGTTGGGAACCAGCACCACTATGGTATTAGAACGGCCAGATTTGACACTACTGGCCAGCCAGTTCGGCCGATAGCCAGCGGCTTTGACCGCTTCCAGCACTTTTTCCCGCGTCGCTTCCGACACCTGGTCCGGTGATTTCAGCGTGCGCGACACTGTGGCAGTCGACACACCGGCCAGTTCACTGACTTTTTTAATATTGGTCATCGCACAAACATCCCACAGCAGAGCTTCTTCATCTGATTTCGCTGTCTTTGTTAAACAGTTACAGCTGTTTCAGTAACAGCTGTAACAAGATCATCTTATTTAAGATCAGCGGCTTATTTCACTATCTTAGCGCGAATTCAAACACCACAACAGCTATATAACCACTGCCGCCAGCAATCCGCAAGTGTTGTTACACCAAGCGATGTAAACGGTAACATCGGCACAAAACCCAGCATAGCAGTAAATTATACAATGAAGCAGTTCAAGGCTTTGCTTTAGTACTGGCTGTACCAGCCGAAATTGCGCTGGACAATTTTAAATGTAATCGATTACAGTCGGGCAAATTTTATCCGTCCGCTTTGATTTTGGCTGCTAATCGCTGGCAACAATGCTGCCGCTTTTTGGCAAACTCAGGCAAAAGGACTTTGAATGAGGCTGAAACTTCATGTTTAAAATCAGGACTTTAATTCTATATACTGGCTTCACCACCCTGCTCGGCTGCCAACAGCAACCTGCGCCCCTGCCTGATACTGCGGCCACGGCAGTACAACAATTGCCAGCTGACCAGATCCGGCCGCAGCAAAACTTGCTGGCTTATGTTGATACGCGGATGGGCACAGATTCCAGTTTTGAGTTGTCACATGGTAATACTTACCCGGCAGTCGCTATGCCCTGGGGCATGCATTTCTGGACGCCGATGACGGCGAAGATTGGTGACGGCTGGACTTATCAATACGATCAGCACAAAATCCGTGGCATCAAACAAACCCATCAACCCAGCCCCTGGCTCAATGATTACGGCGCTTTTGCGCTGATGGCAGTGACTGGTGCTTTGAAGTTTAATCAGGACGAGCGCGCCTCCTGGTATTCACATAAAACAGAAACCGCCAAACCGCATCATTACAAAGTCTATCTGGCCGATTATGACGTCACGGCCGAAGTAACCCCAACAGCGCGCGCAGCGCAGTTCCGCTTTACCTTCCCGGACAATAAAGCTTCTTACATAGTGCTGGACGCCTTTGATAAAGGCTCAATGGTGAAAATTCTGCCGGAGCAGCGCAAAATTATTGGCTACGCGCGCAATAACCACGGTGGAGTGCCGGGCAATTTCCATAACTATTTTGTGTTGGAGTTCAGCAAGGCCTTTAAGCTGACCCACACTTTTGCCGACGGCTATCAGCTAAAAACCGGCAGTCTCGAGCAAACTGGCCAGCACGTTGGCGCAATTTTGGGTTTTGATACCACCAAAGGTGAGCAGGTCGAAGTTAAAGTAGCGTCGTCATTTATCAGTCCCGAGCAGGCCGAACTGAACCTGCAGCAGGAAATTGGCACTGATAGCTTTGCCCAAACACTCGCCAAAGCCGAGCAAGAATGGCAACAGCAACTGGGCCGCATCCGGGTGCAACAGGGTTATCCGGATGATATCAAAACCTTTTATTCCGCCTTGTATCGGGTGTTGTTATTCCCGCGGCGCTTTTATGAAACCGACGCCAGTGGTCAAACCGTGCATTACAGCCCTTACAACGGTGAGGTGCTGCCCGGTAAAATGTTCACCGATAACGGTTTTTGGGATACTTTCCGCGCGGTATTTCCATTTTTCCATTTGATGTACCCCGAGCTTGCCAGCGACATCATGCAAGGGCTGGTCAATACCTATCAAGAATCCGGCTGGCTGCCGGAATGGGCCAGTCCCGGCCATCGCGATGTGATGATTGGCTCCAATTCCGCCGTGATCATCGCCGACGCTTATGCCAAAGGCATTCGTGGTTTTGATGTTGACACCCTGTATCAGGCCGCGCTGAAAAACACCCAGGTTGAAGGCGGCCGGCCGGTGAAATCAGTCGGTCGTGAAGGGCTGAACTTCTACAATCAGCTGGGTTTTGTGCCTTATGACGCCGGCATCCACGAAAACGCCGCCCGCACGCTGGAATACGCTTTTGCCGATTTTAATCTGGCGCGCCTCGCTACCGCTTTAGGTAAAACCGAAGACGCTCAACGTTTTAGCGCCCAGGCGCAAAACGCGGACTTCGGCATCGTTTTCGGTCCCGGTAACGGCGACGGCGGAGCCGGTATCGAGTTCAACTTCACGATCGGCGACGACGGCTTCGCGTTCGTGGACAACGACCTGTTCGTT
>CBFGPY010000350.1:0-4140 GCA_965650755.1 uncultured Chromatiaceae bacterium
GCGCCTGGGAACAGGCCAGTCAACTCATATTGCAGAGTCTGCAAAAAGGGTTGGCTGTGCAGCGCGTCAGTTTGTGGCTGTATGATTTGGACGACCAGAGTATGGTCTGTCAGGTGTTGCTCGACGGCGAGAGATTTGCAACTGAACCGCTGCGTTTGCAGGCCAGTCAGTTTCCGGCTTATTTTCAGGCGCTGCGCCGTGAACGGGCTATCGTTGCGCATGATGCGCGTACGGACCCACAAACGGCCGAATTTCTCAGTTATCTGCAAAGCCACCAGATTTTTTCCATGCTGGACCTGCCGGTCCGCCATCTTGGCAAAATGATTGGCATCATTTGTTGTGAACATACACTTCGTTGCCGGCAATGGAGCGACACTGAAGTGCGCTTTGCCGCAGCTTTGGCAGATCAGGTTGGCCGGGCGCTGAATGCTGACCGCTTTCTTTGTGCGCAAAGTCAGCTGGAGCAACTGAACCTGCAGCTGGAACAGCGGGTTGAGCAGCGCAGTCAACAGTTGGCGGATACCGATGAGTTAGTGCAGCGTGCCCATCAGCAGATGGAAGCTCAAGCGAGACTTGCCACTTTAGGCGGTATAGTCGCCGGTGTGGCGCATGAAGTGAATTCACCGCTTGGCGTGGCACTGACCGCGAATTCATTATTAGAGCAACGCCTGCAGGACTTTATTTTTGGCATGCGTGAGCGCTCGATCAGTGCCTCACAGGCAATGAATTTATTAACACAAATGCATGAGAGTTCGCTGCTGATCACTGCCAATTTGCAGCGGGCGCAACGCCTGATGGCACAGTTTAAAGAAACCGCGGCGCATCAGACCCGGGTTGAATCGGCGCCGGTGGTATTCCGTCAGCTGGTGGTGGATTTACTGGCCAGCCTCACGCCGGCCACGCGCCAGGTGCCGGTGTTTCCCGATGTCTATATCGACCCGAATCTGATATTGATCACCGCAGCTGATGTCTGGTTGCAGATCCTGACCAATCTGGTGATTAACAGTTGTCTGCATGCGTTTAGCGGCACAGTGCATCCGGCTATCCAAATCAGTGCCAGTTTAAACGAGCAGCAGGAGCTGCTGTTTGTCTACAAAGACAATGGCTGTGGCTTGACGCCGGAAGTGCGTCAGCAAATCTTTGAACCTTTTTTGACCACTAAACCCAATGCCGGCGGCACTGGTCTTGGCATGTCGATTTTAAAGCAACTGGTTGAGAAAAAACTTTGTGGCGAGTTGCAGTTGCTGCAGGGGCCTGGTTTTGGTCTGCAAATCAGTTGTCTGGCTTAATCGCCGGGTTGACCTGCTAGTGGTTTTGCTGCAATACCGGTATAAATTGTGATAGTGTCACATCTTTGCCGGGACTGACGGCAAGTCGATTTGGAGAGAGAAGATGCGCAACCCGTTAAAGCGGTTTTGGCTGTGTGTTGCGGCGGCGCCGGTGCTGGCGGGCGTCAGCGCTGCGTCAGGTCATGAAGAGCATAGCGCCCATGTGCATGGTCAGGCTCAGCTGACAGTGGCCACTGACGGTGATTTGCTGGAGATTATGCTGGAAAGCCCGGCGGCAAATCTGCTTGGTTTTGAACAGAAACCGGTGACCGAAGCGCAGCAAAGCGCCTGGCAGCAACAGCAAAGCTTGCTCAAAAGTGGTCAGTGGCTGCAATTGCCGGCGATAGCGCAGTGTGTGTTGCAACAGCAACAGCTGGCAGACCCATGGGGCAAAGCCGGTCAGCACGCCGATATCAGCATCAGTCTGAGTTATCAGTGTAAAGCGGCAGAATTACTGAATGAGGTCAAAGTCACTTTGTTCACAACAGCAGCTGACCTGCAGCAAATCGACGTGCAATGGGTCAGTGGTGGCCAGCAGGGCGCAGCGACACTCAGCGCCAAACAGCCGGTGCTGCAGCTACCCGGCACCGAATAATTGTCGTGTTCTTCCAAATAAAAAAACACAGCTATTGCTGTGTTTTTCTTTAATGGTGCAGTCGTTTTACTCGTAAACGTATTCGCTGATTTTGTCGACTTTCAGGCTATAAGCAGAATTGGCCAGGTCGTGACTCATGGTATCTGTCGTTAAGGTGCCTTCGATCCAGAACGGATTATAAATCAGGTCGGCTTTTAAGTTTTTCGCGCCACTGACATAGACGATCTGGTTTGGTGGTGGCGGTGGCACGTGGATACAGGCGCCGAAATAAGGCACCAGGAAAAAAGCCGTGATGTTCTGATCGGCATCATATTCAATCGGCACCACAAAACCTGGTAACTTGACTTTACGGCCGTTGAGTTCGCCACGGACATTGGCTGAGGACATCACATCAGCCCAGGCCTTCATCGAGGGGTCATTGCTGGCGTTAAAGTTTTTGTTGATGGCAGAACCAGCACCTTCGCCGCCTTCATGGCTGACTTCAGGCAAAGCTTCCATTTTTTGTAAGTCTGCATCCGGTAGTAAATCAGTCCATTCCAATTCTATCACTTTGCTTTTGTCTGCCGGCAGCGTGCGTACAGCTGGGGCTTGTTCGGCAGTTTTTGCAGTTTCGGCAGCCATGACTGGCGCAGATGCGACCAGTGCCAGATAAGTGCCTATTAACAACGGTTTGAACATTGGAGCTTCTTCCCGACTATATGTTATAAAATCACGGTTTTTTCGCATCATAGCATTATTCAAAGGGCAGCTTGTCGCCGTGGATCCGAATATTCCCGCAGTTGAACTCAAAAACGTGCGCCATCAATGGCCGGGCCAGGCTTTTTGCCTGCAGATCCCAGCGCTGACTTTGGCGGTTGGGCAACATTTATTTATCCGGGGGGCTTCTGGCTCCGGCAAAACCACTTTATTAAACCTGCTTTGTGGCGTACTGACGTTGCAGCAAGGCGAGATCAGCCTCAGTGGCCAGCTGTTACAACCCAACTCTGCTGCGAAACGCGACCAGCTGCGAGCCCGTCAGATTGGGGTGGTGTTTCAGCAGCTGAATCTGATTCCCTATTTGTCGGTGCTGGACAATGTGTTGCTTGGTCAGGCATTTAGCGGCAAAACGGCAGACACTGCGCGGGCGCAGGCGTTGCTGCAGGCGCTGCAATTGCCGGCGGAACTCTGGCAGCAAAGTGCAGCGGCGCTCAGTGTCGGTCAGCAGCAACGGGTCGCTATTGCGCGTGCATTACTCGGCAAACCAACCTTGCTGATCGCCGATGAACCGACCTCAGCGCTGGACGCTGATAACCGTGATGCTTTTATGCGGGTGTTGTTGCAGGAAGCCGATGCGGCCGGCAGCACTGTGGTTTTTGTCAGCCATGATCAGGCACTTTCGGCCTATTTCCAGTATCAGCTGGATATGGCGAGGTTAGCCGAGGGCGTGACGGCCGTGCGGGGAGAACCAGCATGTTGTTGAAATTAGCCCGGCAAAGTTTGTGGAGCCGGCGGGGCACTGCCTGGCTGACCTTGTGCTCGTTGATCATTTCGCTGAGCCTGTTGCTCGGCATCGACCATCTGCGGCTGGAAGCCAAACGCAGTTTTACCAGTACAGTCGCCGGTACTGATTTAATTGTCGGCGCCCGCTCTGGTCAGCTGAATTTGTTGCTGTACACGGTGTTTCGCATCGGCAATGCCACCAACAACATCAGCTACGCGCATTATGAACAAATCAGCAAACACCCGCAGGTGCGTTGGGCTATTCCGCTGGCGCTTGGTGATTCGCATCGTGGCTTCCGTGTGCTGGGTACTAACACCGACTATTTCCGCTATTTCCGCTATGGCGAGCAGCAGTCGTTACAGTTAGCCGCCGGACGCGAATTCAGCACTGTGTATGAAACTGTGCTTGGCGCTGATGTGGCGAAAAAACTCGGTTATCAGCTCGGGCAGGAAATTGTGTTGTCGCATGGCGTCGGTAAAGTCAGCTTCAGTCAGCATAAAGACCAGCCTTTTACCGTGGTTGGTATTCTGGCGCCGACAGGCACGCCGGTTGACCAGTCGGTTCATGTCAGTCTGACCGGGATTGAAGCTATTCATCAGGGCTGGCAAAACGGCGCGCCGGCGCTGCGCAAAGCCAAGACTACTTTGTCAGACGCAGAACTGGCGGCACTGCAGCCAACTGTGCTGACCGGTGCTTTGCTTGGGCTTAAATCCAAAGTCGCGACTTTTGCTGTGCAG
>CBFGPY010000351.1:0-4130 GCA_965650755.1 uncultured Chromatiaceae bacterium
TTAACTTCACCCAATTTAAGAGGAACCACCGATGCTGAAACTTGCTGTCAAAACCCTCGCCGCCACACTGCTGGTTGCGGCGCTGTTACCCACCGCGAAAGCGGAAGACCTGACGCCGGCAGCGCTGCATCAAGAGCTCAGTCAAAAAGACGCAGAATTTTTCCAGCGCGGTTTTAATCAGTGTGATTTGGCTTATCTCGACGCCAATGTCAGTACAAACCTGAAGTTTTATCATGACCGCGGCGGTTTTCAGGACAAACAACTCTTTATGCAAAACACCCGGCAACACCTGTGTAGCGACCCGGCACATAAACCTATCCGCAAACTGGTTGCCGGCAGTTTAAGGACTTTTCCGTTATACAAAGATCAAACGCTGTACGGCGCTATCCAGCATGGTGAACATGAGTTCTATCTGCGTGAGCCCGGCAAAACCGATCGGCTGACCGGCACAGCGCGCTTTACTTCGGTCTGGCTGAAACAAGGTGAAAACTGGATACTCAGTGACGTACTGAGTTATGACCATCAGGAGCCTGTCGTCAGCGTGCCTGAAGCAGTGGCCGTCGCTCCCAACAACCCCATTACAGAGCCGTCTGCCGCCTTTATCGAAGGCTTACTGAAACAATATCAGGTGCCGGCGCTGGGGCTGGGTTTAATCAGCGGCGGCAAGCTGCAGTCGGTGCGGGTCTATGGTGAATTGCAACAAGGCGTGCCGGCGCCGGCCAACACCTTGTTTAAAGTGGCGTCGCTGACCAAACCTATTGTCAGCCTGCTGACCTTGCGTCTGGTTGGCGCAGGCAAACTCAGCCTCGACGAAAAGCTGGCGCAATATTGGGTCGACCCGGACATTCAAGCCGATCCGCGCCACCTGTTATTAACGCCGCGCTTGGTACTCACCCATCAGACTGGTTTTGCCAACTGGCGTTATCTGGAGCCGACAAAAAAACTGCAGTTTCAGTTTCAGCCCGGTACCAGGCATCAGTATTCGGGCGAAGGCTTTGAATATCTGCGTAAAGCGCTGGAAGCAAAATTTGGCCAGCCACTGGAACAACTGGCAGAACAATATGTATTCACGCCGGCCGGCATGACAGATACGCATTTTTACTGGACACCAGCAGTCGACGAGCAGCGCTATGCCCGCAATCACGATGCCAAAGGCCAGCTGCTGCCAATTGAAAAATATACCACTGCCAATGCCGCAGCCAACCTGCTGACCACAGTTGAAGACTACAGCAAGTTTCTGCTGTTTGTGCTGGCCCAACAACAGGCGATGCCGGCGTTGTACCAGCAAATGCAGACCCTTCAGGTTCCACTCAAAACCAATAATGGCGTTGGTCTTGGCTGGGAAATTTTTTCCGGCTTTTCGACCGGCGAAGCCCTGTTGCTGCATACCGGCAAAGACCCTGGTGTATCTACCGCAGCCATGCTGTTTCCGCAAAGCGGCAATGGCTATGTGATTTTTATGAATGGCGACAACAATGTCCCGGTGCTTGAACAACTGCTGCCACAGTTGTACCTTGGCGCTGAACTGTGGCAACGCAAATAAGTACAACTCATGACCGGACAAGAGTGGGCAGAGATCCTGGTACCTTTAATTTCCTTTAGCGCACTGGTTGCGCTGCTGGGGTTGTTATTGCTTTATAAGTACAAGAAAAAGCAGCTGTTTTTGCAGATGATCGAACGCACGCTGCAGCAGCAGGTAGCGCTGCCCCCCCAGACTATCCGCGAAGTGGCCAATCAGGTGTTCTCGACCAACCGCGACGTACGTAAAGGCATTTTTTTGCTGACAGTTGCACTGTCGATCGCCGCATTTTCTTACCTGGCGGATTTCCCGCAGCGCGGCAATCTGGATTTAAACGATGCGTTGTATGGCATCGCCATGCTTCCCGGCTTGCTTGGCCTGGCGTTTTTACTGCTGGCCCGGCTTGACCGCCAGCGGCCGCTCTAAGCCAAGCACGTGTCCCCGACGCCAAAGTCACGGCAAGCACTGCAACAGGCATCGGTCGACCAGCTGGTGGCTATTGTGCAGGCCTGTAGCGACAACGCGGCTTTTGATGAACTATTTGGCCGCTTTGAGCGCAAGCTACGGGCGTTTTTGTTGTATAAATCCAGCGACAGCAAGTTTGAAGTTGATGATTTAATGCAGGAAACTTATGTCAAAGCCTTCCTGCATATCGGTCAGTATCAGCAACAGGCGGAGTTTTCCACCTGGCTGTTACGCATAGCCATCAATGAGTTATTGCAGGCCAAACGGGCGCAGGGCATTTTTGCCCGGCTGAAACAACGCTGGTTCCACAGCGAGCCCGAAGCACAGAGCCATACCGACGTCAGCGCCGAACAGCGCGACGCCGCAGCCTTGCTGGCGTGCCTCAGTGATGTGCAGCAGCAAGTCTTTGTCTGTGCTGAATTTTATGGTTATTCACAAAGCGAAATCGCCGAGCAGTTACAGTTGCCGCTCGGCAGCGTCAAAACCTATATGAAACAGGCGCGCGCAGCGCTCGACAGGATAAACAGCTGATGATGAAACTGAAATGGCAACTCCGGCTGCGGCTTTGGCTGTGGCAACAGCGCCGCTATCTGATCCTGAGCGCTGCCAGCCTGCTGGCTGCAGTGCTGCTGCTGGCAGGCAACGCCATGTTGCTGTCGTTGGTGCCGGCATTACCGGCTATGGCTGTACCGCTGCTGACAATGGGTCAGCTGGGCATTGCCGGGCTTTTAGTGACACTGGTGCTGCTTGCAGCGGATTAATCGATTTCCCCCACTTCCCGGCGATAAAAAACTGCCGGAAACCGCCGGTTTGAAGTACCATCAGACTTTTAACGGTATCGCCCGGGAATGAATATGACGCTCTCTCGCTGCTGGCTACTGTTGTTGTTTATTGGCACTGCGCCGGTGTGGGCCAATGCCCCCTCATCACCCTCTCTACAGATCCATCATTTTGACAGTGAATCTGTGGCACTGCTGAACAGTGGCAGCACTGACGGCTATGCAGATATCGACACTATCCTGTTATTATTTAAAGCCTTAGGTAATGCGCCCACAGTCAGCGAGCTACCGATTGGCCGTACAGATCGGATGATGGAACAAGGTTTACCGGTGTGTTCCCTGAACCGGGTGAAAAGTAAAACGCGTGCCGCCAAATTTCTGTTTTCATTACCGATTAATTTTTACCTCGGTTATCAGCTCTACCAACATGCCAATACCGACCCCTTGCCGGCAACGCTGCTCAATGGAAAAAATCAGATCAGCAGCTTAAAACAGCTGATGCAGCACTATCCGCGGAGTCAATTTGTACTCCCGAAAAACTATTCATTTGGTGATGCACTGGACCAGGCGATCGCTGAAATTCCGTCCCGTCAAATCACGGCAATTTCGACCTATCACTACTACCAGCATTTTCTGGCGATGTTTGAAGCTGGCCGCGCTGACTTTATTTTGCTCTACCCAACAGAAATGCAGACCTACCTGCAACAGAACCCTGAACTGAAAGTCCGGCATTACCCATTGGCGCAAGCGCCACAATTCACCACCGGCCATCTGATGTGCGCAAATACCCCACAAGGCCGTGAATTTATCAGCCGCGTCGATACGGCCTTACGTAAACTCTATCGCGATCCGGCTTTTACCGAAGCCAACAGCCGCACTCTGACCGCACCGGAAGCAGCACAAATCCGCCGGGCGATTCAGGCACAAGCAGCGCTCAAATAAGCTTGTGGTCTGGTTACACCCGCACCAGCCCGCGAAACCCGCGGGCGGCGTAATAAGAATCAGCACCATTGTGGTAGATAAAGACCTGATCATAACGCCGGTCGCCAAACAGCGCCCCGCCTAAGCTACGGATTTCAGCCGGCGTGGCAATCCAGCTGGAAGTTTTTTGATCCACCGCCTTGATGCTTTGCAATAAGCGGTATTGCTGTTCGTTTAATAGCTCAATGCCAATCTGTGCTGCCAGTTCACTGACGCAACCAGCTGGTTTATTGGCTTTGCGTGCATCCAGCGCTTTGCGGTCAAAACACAAACTACGCCGCCCACTTGGGCTTTCGGCCGAAAAATCACAAAACAGCAAATCACCGGTTTGCGCATCCACCGCCAGCAGATTTGGTTCGCCGCCGCTGGATTCCATCGCCGCCAGC
>CBFGPY010000352.1:0-4124 GCA_965650755.1 uncultured Chromatiaceae bacterium
CACACTGTAAAAAGCAAAACGGTCCAGCCCTTTGCGTTTTAAGTGCTCGTACGCCGCCTGCACCAGCGCAAAGTTGTCGGTGGCGACATAAGGCACCGGCGGGTAATCCTGCGTGTTGGCGTAAGAGCCACCAACACCCACCAGCGGTTTGTCTGTGCCTGCTAAGGCGCGCTGGATATTCATGTCGTCAAAGTCAGCGATAATGCCATCGCCGCCCCACTCCTGGATATGCTCCAGCCGGCATAAAAAGTCTTCTTCGAGGTACACATCCCAGTCGACTTTCGACGACTGCAGATAATGTCCAATGCCTTCAATCACCTGTCGATCGTACACTTTGTTTGCGTTAAACAGCAGCGTAATACTGTGTTTTGCCTTGAACATAATTCCACCGTCTTTATCTTTTTTGGTTATCAGTAAAATCGTCTTATCCGCTCAGATAATAGACTGCACCATCGCCAGACTGGAAGACGAAAACAGAATTCAACAGCAAATTATGAATTTTCATAATTGCCGCAACCCGGCCAAACCCCAAGCATGAGCCCATCTTTTCCCGCCAACAAAAGTGATGTGACCCATGTATCTCGGCATCGATTTAGGTACCTCCGGCATTAAAGTGATTTTGCTGGATGCGAAAGACCGCACGCTTGAAAGAGTAAGTGAAAGTGTAATTGACAGTGCAAGCGCGCCGCTCTCCGTCAGCCGGCCACAGCCGCTCTGGTCAGAACAGGACCCGGCGCATTGGTGGTCAGCGCTACAGCAATGCCTCGACCAGTTAAGTGCGCGCCGCGATCTAAGCGCCGTCAAAGCCATTGGCCTCGCCGGTCAGATGCATGGCGCGACTTTGCTGGATGCGCAGCATCAGGTGCTGCGCCCAGCGATTTTATGGAATGACGGCCGAAGTTTTGCGCAGTGCCAGCAACTGACCGAGCGGGTACCTGAGCTTGCCGACATCACCGGCAATCTGGCGATGCCGGGTTTTACCGCGCCGAAATTACTCTGGCTGCGTGAACACGAACCGGACATTTTTGCCCGCGTCGCTATGGTGTTGCTGCCAAAAGACTATCTGAGATTTTGTTTAAGCGGCGATTTCGCCTCGGATCTGTCGGATTCGGCCGGTACTTTATGGCTGGATATGGCGGCCCGTGACTGGAGCGATGAACTGCTCTGTGTCTGTGGCCTCAGCCGCTCGCAAATGCCAAAACTCTTTGAAGGCAATCAAATCACCGGTGTGCTAAGCGCGGATTTAGCCCAGCGCTGGGGCATGGCGCAAGTGCCGCTGGTGGCCGGCGGTGGCGACAATGCTGCCGGTGCAGTCGGTGCCGGTATTTTAGCGCCGGGCCAGGCCATGTTGTCGCTGGGTACTTCCGGGGTTTATTTCGCAGTCAGCCAAGGCTACAGCGCCAATCCGGCTTCGGCCGTACACGCCTTTTGTCATGCGCTGCCCAATAGCTGGCACCTGATGGCGGTGACCTTAAGTGCCGCCAGCTGCCTGCAGTGGTACAGCGAGCAGCTGATGAAAGTCCCGGTGGCTGAACTTCTGGCCGAGCTGGAACAAGCAGAGGTGAATATCAGCCAGGCGCCGCTGTTCCTGCCGTATTTATCCGGTGAACGCACGCCGCATAACAACCCCAATGCACAAGGGCTCTGGTTTGGTCTGACCCACGACACCAATCGCGCTGCGATGACGTATTCGGTGATAGAAGGCGTCAGTTTTGCCCTGGCGCAAGGGGCTGAAGCCCTGCACAGCGCGGCCGGCATCCCCACAGAAATTAACCTCATCGGCGGTGGTGCCCGCAGCCCTTATTGGCGGCAGTTATTGGCTGATGTACTGAATTTACCGCTGCATTTTCGTGAAGGTGGTGAAGTGGGCCCGGCTTTGGGTGCGGCCAGGCTTGCTGCGCTGGCAATAAATCCGGAAGTGTCGGCAGCGGCTTTATGCCCGCCGCCGCCACTGGTCAGTTCGCATCAGCCGGACGGTGCGCGTCATCAGCTGCTCGCCGGCCGTTTTGCCCGTTTTAAAGCCTTGTACAACGCGTTAGCACCGCATTTCCCTGCCGGTTAGCGAGCTTTTTACTGCCACAGGCGCTGCAAAAACCGCAGCACCGAAAAGCACAAGGTAGCTCTGAAAAAACATAATTGTGAGAACGCCGGGCGATAGCCAACATGACAGCATCAGCCTTAATCGAGACCAATCAGGAGAGCAGCGTGGCTCAGTATTTCGACAACTTAGACAAAATCGCCTATGAGGGCGCAGACAGCACCAACCCACTGGCGTTTAAACATTACAACGCCAATGAAAAAATCCTCGGCAAAACCATGGCCGAGCATTTACGCATGGCCGCCTGTTACTGGCACAACTTCTGCTGGAACGGTCAGGACGTGTTTGGTCAGGGCACTTTTGGCCGGCCCTGGTTAGAAGCCGGTGATGCAATGGAACGGGCGCGGCAAAAAGCCGATGTGGCCTTTGAATTCTTCAGCAAGCTGACCATTCCGTATTATTGTTTCCATGACATCGATGTCGCGCCGGAAGGCCACAGCATCCGTGAGTACATCAATAACTTTGCCGCCATGACCGACGTGCTGGAGCAAAAACAGGCAGAAACCGGCGTCAAACTGCTGTGGGGCACCGCCAACCTGTTCAGTAACCCGCGTTATGCTGCCGGTGCCGCCACCAACCCGGACCCGGAAGTGTTCAGCTACGGCGCCACTCAGGTGTTCCATGCGATGAACGCGACCCAGCGGTTAGGCGGCGAAAACTATGTGCTGTGGGGCGGCCGCGAAGGTTATGAAACGCTGCTCAACACCGACCTGCGCCAGGAGCGCGAGCAACTCGGCCGTTTTATGCAGATGGTGGTTGAGCACAAACACAAAATCGGTTTTAAAGGTCTGTTGTTAATCGAACCTAAACCACAGGAACCGACCAAACATCAATACGATTATGACTCGGCCACTGTGTACGGTTTCCTGAAGCAATTTGGCCTGGAGAAAGAATTCCGCGTCAATATCGAAGCCAACCACGCCACCCTGGCTGGCCATTCTTTCCACCATGAAGTGGCGACCGCCATTTCGCTGGGCATTTTCGGCAGCATCGACGCCAACCGCGGCGACGCGCAAAACGGCTGGGACACCGACCAGTTCCCGAACAGTGTGGAAGAACTCAGCCTGGTGATGTACGAAATCCTTAAAGCCGGCGGCTTCTCGACTGGCGGTTTTAACTTCGACGCCAAGTTACGCCGCCAAAGCGTCGACCGCTACGACCTGTTCCACGGCCACATCGGCGGCATGGACCACTTAGCCTTAGCACTGAAAAAAGCCGCCGCGCTTCTGGAAAAAGACTTCCTCGGCCAGGCCGTCGCCAAACGCTACGCCGGCTGGAGCGCGCCGCTCGGTCAGGCCATTCAGCAAGGCCAGCACTCGCTGCAGTCACTGGCTGATTTGACTGAACAGAAACAACTGAATCCACAAGCCGTCAGTGGCCGCCAGGAATTGCTGGAAAACCAGGTCAACCTGGTGCTGTACCGCTAGTTTGTAGTACCCCCGCTGGCAAGGTCACCCTGTCCCAGCCAGCGCTTCAAGTCCCAGTGTGTGTAAGTGATGTGTGTAACTGGTTAGCCCGGCTGTTTAGCCGGGCTTTTTTTATGCGAGGAAACCGGAAGAGGCGTAGGTACGGCAAGCGAAGCGTCGCCGTACATCACACGCCGTACGACTATGGATCTATGGACTCACTCTCAAAAACGAGCGCCGCAGCAAACGCCACGGACGATTACACATCAGACACGCCGTGAATACTCCCGGGTCTCGCAGACATGTAGGCTCGTCAGCCGCTATCCCTGCGGCTGACAGTCTGCTTTAGTAATCGACCGGCCGTTTTGAAAGCTCATTTGAATCGTCACTTTGTGCCAATTGCGGACGTTTGTGAAACTTCCTGTACGGCGGCGCTTCGCTTGCACGTACCTACCACCGCGCTTTGAGCGTAGGTACGGTCAGCGAAGCGCCACCGTACATAACATATATGATTGTCCGCAAATCGCCCATAGCAGTCTTCTCCAAACCCCAACAAAGCCAACAGCGGCAGCCGCGGAGTGAGCGATCAAGAGTGAGCGCGGGAGGCGCGAACGGGCGAA
>CBFGPY010000353.1:0-4115 GCA_965650755.1 uncultured Chromatiaceae bacterium
TTTTTAACAGGTTTTCACGCCGTTAGATAGCGTTGGCGCGTTCTTTAGCGCCTCTTTCAGCGCCCTTTCAGCGCATTGCCACCAGCATCGCTGACGGCTCTTCCAGGTATTTTTTCCACAGGTTGGTAAAGCGTGCAATAGTGCCGCCATCAATCACCCGATGGTCACCCGACCAGCTGACCTGCATGATGGAGCGCGCCACCACATGGCCTTTGCTGTCAAAACGCGGCAGTTGCTGCACTTTACCCAAAGCCACAATCGCCACTTCCGGTTTATTGATAATCGGCGTCGCGACAGTGCCGCCGATAGCGCCAATATTGGAAATGGTGATAGTGCCACCTTTTAAATCTGCCGGGCTGACACGCCCTTCACGTGCTAAGTCAGTAAGCCGCGTCAAATCCAACGCGATTTCGACAATTGATTTGCGCTGGCAATCTTTTACGTTAGGCACTAACAAACCGACTTTAGAATCGACCGCAATCCCGATGTTATGCTCGTCAAAATAAGTCAGCGCTGTGCAATCAGCGTTAACCTGACTATTCAGGATTGGGAACTCGTTTAAAGCCAGCGACATCGCTTTCATAAAAAACGGCATCATGGTGAGCTTGACGCCTTGTTTTGCCAGACTGTCTTTCAGGCTTAAACGCAAAGCAATCAGTTCGGTGAGGTCAATCTCTTCGCAATAAGTAAAATGCGGAATGGTCGCGACAGACTCAGCCATCTGCCGCGCCATCGCCGCTTTAATGCCTTTGATCGGCTCAACCCGGCGGCCGGTGCTGCCTGCGGCAATTGGCGCTGGCGCAGCATCACGCGTCACTGCAACTGGTGCGGCGGTGGCTTGTGCTGTTACGGCACCAGAAGCAAACGCTTGCACGTCTTGTTTAAACACCCGGCCTTTTGGCCCGGTACCTGGCACACGATGGATATCAACACTGAGTTCACGCGCCAGGCGGCGCACGGCCGGGCTTGCCAGCGCTTTATGACCGGCCGGCAGACTGGTGGCAACTGCTGTTGTTGGCGCAGGGGTTGTTGCACACGGCTGAACCGCTGCTGGCGCACTGACCTGCGCAGCAACCGGAGTTGCCGCAACAAGCGCAGCGTCCATTTCAACGGCAAAAAGCGGCGCATGCACTTTGGCAATATGACCTTTGGCGGTGTAAAGCTTGACCACTTTGCCCGGATGTTTGGCCGGGATTTGCACTAGGGCTTTGTCGGTCATCACATCACACACCGGCTGGTCTTCGGCGATGATATCGCCTTCTTTGACCAACCAATCGACCACTTCACATTCAACGATGCCTTCACCGATATCCGGCAGAATAAAATCTTCCACCACTTTACCGCCAACAGCAACAGGCGCAACCGGCGCTGCAACCACAGGGGCATCCCCGGCAGCGACATCCACAATCATTTCAAACAAAGGCGCATGCACTTTGGCGATGTCGCCTTTGGCGTAATAGAGTTTGCTGACTACACCGTTGTACACCGCCGGAATTTGTACCAGCGCTTTGTCGGTCATCACGTCGCAAATTGGCTGATCTTCAACAATGCGGTCGCCTTCTTTCACCAGCCAGTCGACCAGTTCACATTCGACGATGCCTTCACCAATGTCCGGCAGGATAAAATCTTTTTTCATCGATAACTCCGGCTCAGAAATTGACTGAAGCTTTAATGGCTTCGAAGGTTTTTAAATGGTCGGCCACATATTCTTTTTCCAGCGCCAGCGGGTACGGTGTATCCAGACCACACACACGCAGGATTGGGCTTTCCAGGTGCAGGAAACAGCGCTGCTGAATAGTCGCAGCGATTTCTCCGGCAAAACCACCGGTCAACGGCGCTTCGTGGTTAATTACCAGGCGGCCGGTCTTTTTCACTGATTCTGCGACAGTATCGACGTCCCACGGCAGAATGCTGCGAAGGTCAATCAGCTCACAGGAAATACCAATAGCTTCTGCCATTTCGACTGCTTTTTCCACGATTTCCATTTGCGCGCCCCAGGCCAGCACTGTGACCTGAGAGCCGGTTTTCATCACTTCGGCCTGGCCAATCGGCAGCTCGTAGTACTCTTCAGGCACTTCGCCGACGGATGCGCGGTACAGCTTCTTCGGTTCAAAGAAAATGACCGGATCCGGGCAGTTAATCGATGCCAATAACAAACCTTTGGCCTGATGCGGGTTGCGTGGCACCACGATTTTTAAACCCGGCGTGTGGGCAAAATAAGCTTCCGGTGACTGGCTGTGATAATGACCACCAGCGATGCCGCCACCGTATGGCGTGCGGAACACCAGACCACCGACGTTAAACTCATTACCCGAGCGGTAGCGGAACTTGGCGGTTTCATTGACGATTTGGTCAAAGGCCGGGAAGATATAATCAGCAAACTGAATTTCTGCCACCGGCTTCATGCCTTGTGCCGCCATACCATTGGCAAAACCGGCGATGCCTTGCTCTGTAAGAGGCGTGTTAAAACAACGCGCTTTACCGTATTTTTCCTGCAGTTTTGAGGTGGCACGGAACACACCGCCAAAATGGCCGACGTCTTCACCAAAACACACCACACCGTCATCTTTGGCCATCGCTAAATCGAGCGCGTTGTTGATGGCCTGTAACATATTCATTTTCGCCATTACATTCTCCCCGACGTGATTGGATACGCATCCGGATATTTGCGGATGTGGTCTTTCAGGTCCGCCAGCTGGCGTTCCAGTTCAGGGATTGGTTCGGCGTAGACATCACTGATCAGATGTTCGATTCCTGGCTTGGCGACCTTTTCCGCCACTTTTAACGCTTCCAGAATGTCCTGACGCAGCTGTTCAGTCGCGGCTTTGTCGGCTTCGTCATCCAGCCAGCCTTTCTGCAATAAGAATAAACGGAAACGTGCCACCGGGTCGTTTTTGCGCCAGAGTTCTTCTTCTTCTTTTGAGCGGTAACCACTTGGGTCATCGGAAGAAGAATGCGCACCTAAGCGGTAAGCAATAGATTCCAGCAATACAGGTTCGTTGTTGGCCAACGCGTATTCGCGTGCCATTTTAGTGGCCTGATACACCGCCAGAATATCCGCACCATCAACGCGGATAGTTTTCATGCCATAACCGACGCCACGACAGGCAATACCGTCACCTTTAAACTGTTCATTGGCCGGTGTTGAAATCGCGTAGCCGTTATTGCGGCAGAAAAACAGCACCGGGGCTTTATGCACCGCCGCCATATTCAGGCCGGCGTGGAAGTCACCTTCCGAGGCCGCGCCTTCACCGAAATAACAAATGGTGACGTTCGACAAGCCACGCAGTTTTTGTGCATAAGCATAACCAGCGGCTTGTGGGATTTGCGTACCCAGCGGGCTCGAAATTGTCATGTAATGAATGGCATTGCTGCCGTAATGCACCGGCATCTGCCGGCCTTTACCTAAATCTTTTTCATTGGAGAACAGCTGGTTCATGAACTGTTCCAGCGTGAAGCCCCGGTAACGCAAGGCGCCTTGCTCACGGTACTGCGCCATGATCATATCGGCGTCATCCAGCGCTGCGGCGCTACCAACTGTGGCGGCTTCTTCACCCAGACACTGCATGTAAAAACTGATACGGCCCTGGCGCTGTGCGCCTAACATCCGTTCGTCTAATACCCGGATAAAGGTCATGGTCTGGTACATTTTTAAGGCGGTGGCTTTATCCAGTTCAGGTGCGGTTGCGCCTTCGTAGAGGGTACCGTCGTCCTGCAAAATACGCAGTGTTGGGATCTGCAAGGCGTGGCCACTGGTGAATTCGGCCTGATGTACAGTCGAAATCGTGGCGTTATTCGGGTTGGTCATAGATCTCTCTTTGTCATGCGGGTAACGCGGACCTTGGTGTTTGCCGGCTTTACCTTGATGTTAAACCCATCTGACCGACAGTCTGTCGCTGTTTAGGTCAGCTTCTCCCCTGGATTTTTGCAGGCCATCTGGCGCGTCGGATTATTTTACTTGACGTAGACGTCAACCAAATCCCTGCATTGTCGCTGTTGTTGTTTTAATTCAGCGCGGCTGACTTTACCTTTACGTAAACTGCATTGCAACTGCGCCAGCCTGTAAAACGTAGCACAGCCGGCGTTTTTACGGTGAATTTTTCCGAGGCCTCGGA
>CBFGPY010000354.1:0-4101 GCA_965650755.1 uncultured Chromatiaceae bacterium
GCAGGCTGAAGCGACCGATGAGTTTTATAACGTTGGTACCGGCGTGCAGACCAGCATCAAACAACTTTGTGATTTGATCCTCGATTTAAAAGGCTCTCAGCTCGAAGTGACCTACAAGCCTTATGCGCCGGAAGATGCACGCCGTCTGGTGCAAAACCGCATCGGTTGCCCGGAAAAAGCCAAACGCGATTTAGGTTTTGTTTATCAGGACAAATTGCGTGACGGTTTGCTCGACCTTATCGCCTGGCGTGACAGCCACCAGGGAGAATTCTGATGGAAAAACGCAACATTCAAATCTCGTTACCATCCACTGGCGACGAAGAATGGCAAGTCACCCGCGAGCCGTTGCAAACCGGCTGGCTGACGCAGGGGCCAAAAGTCGCGGCCTTTGAAAAAGCTTTTGCCGCCCGCCATCAGGTCAACCACGCGCTTGCGACGACCAGCTGCACCACCGCCTTGCATTTGGCGCTGGTGGCTTTGGGCATTGGCCCGGGTGATGAAGTGATTGTTCCGGCCTTTACCTGGGTGGCGACCGCCAATGTGGTTTTGTACTGCGGCGCGACACCGGTGCTGGCCGATGTAGACCCACGTACTAATAATATTTGCCCGCAAGATTTAGCCCGTCGCATCACTGCGAACACCAAAGCGGTGATAGTGGTGCATCTGTTTGGTCTGTGCGCCGACATGGATGCAATTCGCGCTGCAGTGCCCGCGGGAATGCCAATTATTGAAGACGCCGCCTGCGCCACAGGTGCCAGTTATAAAGGCGTGTTTGCCGGCGCGCTGGGTACTGCCGCGGCGTTTTCGTTCCACCCGCGTAAATCTATTACCACAGGTGAAGGCGGTATGCTGACCAGCAATGACACCGCCTTGATGCAAACTGCAGAAATGTATCGCAACCACGGTGCTTCGGTGTCCGAAGAGCAGCGGCATTTGGGCCCACGGCCTTATTTGTTGCCTGATTTTAACTTGCTGGGCTTTAACTACCGGATGACGGATCTACAGGGAGCCGTCGGTTTGGTGCAACTGGGCAAACTCGACAAATTCCTTGCCGAACGCCAGCAAGCGGCTGAGTTTTATCGGGAGGCCTTAGCTGATTTACCTTGGTTGCAGTTGCCGGTATTTCCGGAAAACGGCCAGCATGCCTGGCAGGCTTTTGTCCTGATGATTGATGAAAGCAAAGCGCCTGCACCGCGCAACCGGCTGATGGAGCAATTACAAGCCATGGGCATTGCGACACGGCCAGGCACACATGCGGTACATATGTTGGGGTATTACGTGGAGCGTTATGGCTTTAAACCAACCGATTATCCGGGGGCGATGCAGTGTAACAATCAGACGATGGCGATCCCGTTGCATAACCGGATGAGGCAGGAAGATTATCAGTATGTCGCAGCCGCGCTGCATCAGTTAGGTGCCTGATTATGTGCGGCGTCACCGGCGTGATTTCATTGCGGGGCGAAGCAGTCTCGCCCGTGTTGCTAAAACGCATGACCGATGCCATTGCTCATCGTGGGCCGGACGGTGAAGGCCAGTGGATTGAAGGGCCGGTAGGCCTTGGACATCGTCGCTTAGCTATTATCGATCTATCACCGGCTGGTCATCAGCCGATGTTGGCGTCGAATTATCGTTATGTGCTGAGTTACAACGGCGAGATCTACAATTTCCGCGAACTGCGCACTGAACTGGAAGCGCTGGGCTATTGGTTTCGCTCGCAAACTGATACCGAAGTAGTCCTCAATGCCTTTGCTGCCTGGGGCACCGATGCACTCTTGCGCTTTAATGGCATGTTTGCTTTTGCGCTGTGGGACCGGCAGGAACAGCGCTTGCTGCTGGCGCGCGACCGCTATGGGATTAAACCGCTGTATTACAGCCTGACTTCAGACCATTTGTTGTTTGGTTCAGAGCAAAAAGCGATGCTGGCGCACCCGGGAGCGCCGCGCAGCATCGATAAAGCAGCGCTGTTGGAATACTTCACCTTTCAGAATATTTTTACTGACCGCACTTTGGTGGAAAACATCCGCTTGCTGCCGGCCGGGCATTACGGCTGGTTTGATTTACGCCTGCCACAAGCCGGGCTCCAGCTCACGCAATACTGGGATTTTAATTTCCGCGAACCGACGGAAAAAGCGTCCATTGAAGAGTACCGCGAAGAGTTAGACCGGCTGTTTGTTCAGGCAGTGAATCGCCAATTGGTCAGTGACGTTGAACTCGGTTGTTATCTCAGCGGTGGCATTGACAGCGGCTCTATCACTGCAGTCGCTGCGCGCTCGCATCCATATATTAAAACCTTTACCTGTGGCTTTGACCTGCATTCTGCTTCAGGCCTCGAGCTGGCGTTTGACGAGCGTGCCAAAGCCGAACATATGTCCTATCACTTTAAAACTGAACATTATGAGATGGTGCTCAAAGCCGGTGATATGGAACGTTGTTTGCCAAAGCTCGCTTATCACCTGGAAGAGCCGAGGGTTGGGCAAAGTTACCCAAATTATTATGCGGCAAAACTCGCCAGCAAATTTGTCAAAGTAGTGCTAAGCGGCGCCGGCGGCGATGAACTCTTCGGCGGTTATCCGTGGCGATATTACCGGGCCGTCAATAATGACAATTTCGAAAGCTATATCGACAAGTATTATCAATTCTGGCAGCGGCTTGTTTCAAATTCTGAATTAAAACAGCTATTTGCGCCGATTTGGCCTGACGTATCCCATGTCTGGACCCGCGATATTTTCCGCGATGTATTCCAGCAAAAAGCCAGTGAACTGACCACGCCGGAAGATTACATTAACCACTCGCTGTATTTTGAAGCCAAAACCTTTTTACACGGCTTATTGGTGGTCGAAGACAAACTCAGCATGGCGCATAGCCTGGAAAGCCGGGTGCCATTCTTGGACAACGACCTGGTCGATTTCGCCATGCGCTGCCCGGTGGCATTAAAGCTGAACAATTTAAAAGAAGTGGTGCGGCTCAATGAAAACGAACCCGGCAATAAAACCAGCGCTTATTTCCAGAAAACCAAAGATGGTAAACAAATTCTGCGCGATGTGATGGGCCGTTACATTCCGGAAGACATCTCCAAAGCTGAAAAACAGGGCTTTTCAGCGCCTGATGCTAGCTGGTTTAAAGGCGATAGTATCCAATTTGTGACTGAGGCTTTATTCAAACCCAATCAGTCAGTGTTTCAGTTTCTGAATTTTGATAGTGTGAAACAACTAGCCGAGGAGCATGCCAGCGGGCAGCAGAACCGCCGTTTATTGATTTGGTCACTTCTGAGTTGTCGGCAATATATTAATGACTTTTTAGGTAGATGTAATGAAAATTGAAAGATTGTATTCATTATTGCTGGGCCTGCTATATTTTTTACGTGATGATAAAAATAAAAAATATAACAGGGTCCTACCTTTCGGTGATTATTTCAGCGACCGTTGGGAAAAAGCCAAATACTTAGGTTTCGGTAAAGGTACAACTATTTATGATAGCGCAATCGTCATTGGTCAAGTGACTGTAGGGGAAAACTGTTGGATTGGACCGAGTGTGATGTTAGATGGTAGCGGTGGATTAACTATCGGTGATAACTGTTCAATTTCTATGAATGTCCAGATTTATAGTCATGACAGTGTCGATTGGGCGGTTAGTGGGGGGGAGAAGCCTTACCAATATGCATCAACCAGTATAGGGAGTTGCTGTTATATAGGACCGAACACCGTTATAGTAAAAGGGATTGTCATTGGCGATAAAGTTACGATTGGTGCGAATAGTTTTGTTAATGTCAATATCCCATCTGGTTCAATAGCATTTGGTAATCCTGTAAGAATTGTTTCATGAATAAAACCAGTCGTTCGATTACGCAAGTATTTGGCGATCAGTATTAAATTTACATTGTGAATTCCTTGGGTGAAGTTCAATGAGTAATTTTGGCTTGATTAGTGAAATTTCCACAGAAGTGAAAGATAGCTGGTCTAACCGTACTTTTATCACCATTGATATTGATTGGGCTTGTGATGGTGTCCTTGCTGATTGTATTGAGCTGTTGTCGAAGTCGAATATTAAAGCAACTTGGTTTGTAACCCATGAAACAGAATTGATAGCTGAAATAGAAAAAAA
>CBFGPY010000355.1:0-4094 GCA_965650755.1 uncultured Chromatiaceae bacterium
ATTCTGTATCTAAACTGTTTTTATCTTACTCAGTTGGCTCAGGAGCAACAAGACCGGCAAAGTCATTTACCTTACCATTACAGATGATAAACATCTGATATCCGTCACAAGCCGGACTGAACAGCCCGTCATACTGGAGCAAAAGCCGTGATTATGCTATGTTCGCGCCGATTAGCGGAGCACGATACTAATGACTCAACCCAGCCAAAATCAGGACAATACCACAGTTATATTACGTTTGGATAAATGGTTATGGGCCTGCCGTTTTTATAAAACCCGTAGCCTGGCTAAAGACATGATAGACGGCGGAAAAGTTCAGTATAATGGCCAGCGCTGCAAGGCCAGTAAAACGGTGGAAATCGGCGCGACTATCCGGCTGACGCAAGGCTCAGACGAAAAAACCGTGATTGTCCGTGGTCTTTGCGAGCAACGCCAGGCCGCCCCGCTGGCGCAGCAACTGTATGAAGAAACAGCCGAAAGCCAGCAACTAAGAGCCGAACGCGCAGAACTGCGCAAACTGAATCTGTTATTTGCCCCGCATCCGGAAACTAAACCGGATAAAAAAATGCGCCGGCAATTATTGTTATTAAAAGCACAAAACTGAGGATGCCATGAGCCAGTCTGATCAGCTGCTACGTTTTTTATTCCGCGAACGCGATGTGCGCGGTGAAGTGGTCAAAGTCGGTGCCAGCCTGGATGCGATGCTGGCTGGTCATCAATACCCGCAGCCAGTGAAACAGTTACTGGCCGAGCTGGTCGCTGCAACCAGCCTTCTAACAGCAACGCTGAAATTCGAAGGCCAGATTGCGGTGCAACTGCAAGGCGATGGTCCGGTGCGTTTTATTGCGGTCAACGGGAACGACCAGCAACAATTTCGCGGTGTGGCGCGGCTGCAAAGTGAAATTCAGGGCGAAAGCTTCGCTGAACTGATTGGTCAGGGTTATATGCTGGTGACTATCACGCCAAATCAGGGCGAACGTTATCAGGGCATCATCCCGTTGGTCAGCGACAGCCTGACCGCCACCTTAGAGGCCTATTTTAATCAATCCGAACAACTACCGACGCGGCTGTATTTGCACACAGATATCGGCGAGCAACACAGCCAGGCAGCCGGATTGTTACTGCAGGTATTGCCGGTTGATCGGGAAAAGTCCCGCGAAGATTTTGCTCACATCGAATTGCTGGCAGACACCCTGACCCGGGAAGAGTTACTGACATTGCCTCCGGAAGAAAGCCTGTACCGGCTGTTCCATCAGGAAATTGTCGAACTTTTTCCAGCCAAGCCAGTGCAATTTGTCTGTGGTTGTTCGCGCGACAAATCCGCAGCGGCGATTGTTAGTCTGGGCGCCGATGTTATCGACGAATATATTGCCGAAGGTAAACTGGACATCAGTTGTGAGTACTGCAACACCATTTATCATTTTGACGCCGCAGATCTACAGCAACTGAAACAACAATTCTGAACTAACCCGCGCTGATAAGTCGTTCAGCAACACTGCTGAAAAATAAAACGCCGGTCATTGACCGGCGTTTTTCATTTTGCGTATTTGCTAGCCTTGCAGTGAACGTCGCAGCCATACCAACGGCAACAGCAGGAAACCGATGAAACCGAAGCTACCGCTGGACTTCTTCGCGATTTGTACTGAGCCGCTGGCTGCGTCTGACGTCATACCTGAACTGTCTGTTGCAGTCACGCTCAGGCTTTGAGTCCCGGTATCGCTTTTACCAACAGTACGGGCTAACACGATATTGCCGTTCGCATACGCAAACAAATCCGGACTCACAGTGACTGTTTTCAGCGTCGCACCGGCTTCACGGATCTCCGCCGACACTTTACCCACTACAGTTCCGGCCGCGGTGCCTTGGCGTAAGTCAGTCGCCAGACTACCTAACGTGACCACTGGTTTTTCATCCGCGACATTGGTGATGCTGACAGTCACTTTGGCTGGCGCTGAACTTAAACCTGCCGCGTTCATCGCAACCACTTCCAGTGTCATGCTGGTAAGGCCTTTATCATAATCAAGTGGGCCTTTCACCACGATACGGCCGTCTTTTTCAAGACCTACAGATGTCGACGTTGAGCTATTTCCAACCAAATAGAATTCCGTTAGCGGATTAACAAAATCAGCCTCAGCAACCAGTTGCCCTAATACCGTGCCACTCGCGGTATTTTCCTTCACGCTGAATGTCTGACCCGCGGGAATTGCCGGTGCTCGTTTCACTGGCGTCAGATCCGCAGAAAACATCACGTCCCCTACATCTGACAACAATACAAAGCCCTTGCCAGTTACTTCTCTTGGCACCTTCACTACGGCTTCGCTTCCCGGTTCGAGTTTAGTCAGCACTTTGCCACCAGCTGTAAAAGTGATATCAACCGCCGGGGTAATGACCGCCTGCGCTGTGAGCATGTCATCAGCAGGAATATTTGAACCAAGACCCAGCGCCTGGCCACTATTGATGGCAAAAGCACGCAACGACACTTTTTTATCAATATCGCCGGACGTCAGGCCAATACGTTCAAAACAGGCTGACAGCGTGACGTTACGTTGGCCAGTGGCGTGAAACATGTTCTGCACCCAACCGCTGGTTGTGCCGTAAGGCACAGCAAAAGTGCCCATCAACCCAGGGAAAGCAGCATAGGGACTCGGATTGCCGATGCGGGACAACAAAATACTGTACATCGAGAAATCGTACCTGCCATCATTATCAACGTCTAAATCAAAACCAAGGTTGGCTTGTAGCAGGTGGTTCAGGCCTTTTTCCAGTGTGATAGTCGGAGCCAGCAAATAACCTGAGGAACAAGTTGTTGTTGCCACAGCAATCACATCCAGCGAGACCGCACGGATATCGTGGGTGACAGCTTCTTTTGCATCTGTCGCTACTAACTGCGTTGAATATAACTCTGCGGCAACAGCACCGGTGTTTTTCAGCAGGATTTGCTCCTCGCCATCAATCAGTTTACTGCTGACCGTCAGCTGGGCCTGTGCTTGCGGGATCAGGTGATAAACCAGGTGCAGGTCATAATCGCCACTGACCGACGGGTCGTCAAATACCAGCGCACCGTCGTATTCCACTTTGGTCAGCGCAGCGTCTTTTTGTGCTGTTGGCGTGGTGTTCTGCAGGCCAAAAGCCGGTAACTTGGTTGGGTCTACTGTGACACTGACGTCAAAAGTGGTGGTCTGGCCGGGCTGCACTGTGACAGAAGCCGGAATTGCCCAGGCTAAAGCCCCGGTTGCAGTATCTTCGGTAAAACGATCTTTAATGCGCAGATTATAAGTTTTGGCTGCGGTGCTGAAGTTTTTCAGCGTCACGGTTTTTTTCAGCGTGGTCTTCTGTGTCATGCTTTGCAGACCAAAAGATAAAGCTGCTTGTTTGGTATTAAAAGCCGTATCTTCAACCCAGGCAGCAACCGGCAGTTTGGCCGCTTTCTCCACATCAACTAAACCGGCACCGATGGCAGAAATCGGCGCCAATACCGCTTGCGGATGGGCTTTAGGCAAGTTGTATACTTCAGGATTCGCTGCGTTCATGATGGTCGCTTTGATTTCCTGTGCAGTACGATTTGGCAGCACCTGACGTAACTGTGCGACAGCACCTGCCGTTAACGGACCAGAGAAAGAAGTCCCTGAGTTCAACGCAAACTTATCACCTGAACCCACAGCTGCCATCAGGATATTAGTCCCTGGTGCGGTAATTTCCGGCTTCAGTAAACCCTGCATGGCCGGGCCACGCGATGTAAAGGTGGCAATACCACCAGCTGTGTTAATAGACACCGATTTGATGCTGTAGTTAACCGCACCTTTTTCCAGTGCAGCTTTAATCGCAGCACCATCTTCCAACGAAATACCAACTGACGGGATTTTTACGGCCGGGTCAGCGCCGCCGCCAGAGAATGCACCAGCCCCCGCGGCGTTATTTGCCAGAATCACAAATTTGGCGCCGGCATTTTGCGCATGCATGACCTTGACCGTAAAATCGCAGGTTCCACGGTCAATCAATACCGCTTTATCTTTCAGCGAATCGGCCGCGAAGGCATTACAACCCAATGCGTTGTCTTTGATATAGACCAGTGGTGCAGACGCCTGGTCAAAAGC
>CBFGPY010000356.1:0-4065 GCA_965650755.1 uncultured Chromatiaceae bacterium
GGTGATGTTCAGTATGTTCTGGCTCGGTGGCCGTTTTGCCGACAAAGCGCCGGCACCAGAATCCGTCAAGGCTCCACTCGTTGCTGGCAAATTGGGGTGGCCGGTTGGTTGTGCTTTGTTGATATTAGGTGCAACGCTGACGTTACGCAGTCAAATCACTGAGATTGAAGCGCCGGCACAGGCCGCGCAGCTTGCTACACCGGCCGGTTTCAGCACTGAGCCGGTGCGGCAATGGCGACCAAGCTTCCACGACGGTCTGGCACGGTTACAGGTCTGGGATAACGAAGGTCGTGGTTATTTGCTGGCGCGTTATGGTCATAAACAACAAAAAGGCGAGCTGATTAGCTGGAATAACCGTTTTTACCAACGGAAGTCCTGGTCAGAAACAGCTATGAAGACGCTCACTTTAGCCGGTGAATCTTATCAGCTGCTGGAACTGCGCAGCGAAACCGGCGAACAGCAAGTGGTATTTTATCAGTACCGCATTGCCGGACACCGGACAGTATCTGCGTCAAAAGCCAAACTCTATCAGGTGCTGGCCTTGTTAAGCGGTGATCAGGGTGATTCAGAAGTCCGGGCCGTTAATCTGCCAGGCGCATTACTCGATATTCAGCCGCAGCAACTGGAACAGGCCGCTGCACGCCTGCAGACGCTGGCCGGATTGTGATGAAAAAGCCTTTAATCGCCCATTTAATTTATTGTCTGGATACCGGTGGCCTGGAGCGGGTCATGCTGAATTGTATCCGGCAAATGCATGGTCAGGATTATCAGCATGTGGTGATTAGTCTGACTTATGCCACCGAGTTTGCCGCCCAGCTACCAGCAGATGTTGCAGTGTATTGCCTGCATAAAAAGCCGGGCGCTGATTTGGCCATGCATTGGCGCCTGTGGCGTTTATTGCGTGAGATCCGGCCGGATATCCTGCACAGCTACAATCTGGCGACGCTGGAATACCACCCGGTGGCGTGGCTTGCTGGTATCAGCGGACACCTGCATGCCGAACACGGCCGGGATATTTCAGATCCCAAAGGGGAAAACAAAAAATATCAGTGGTTACGCCGCCTGATCAGCCCGTTTTTGCACTGTTATGTCGCGGTCAGTGGCGAGCTGCATCAATGGCTTGGTGAGGTGGTAAAAATCAAAGCCAGCAAAAACCGGTTGATTTACAACGGCATTAATCTGGACCGCTTTGCACCGCATGCCCAAAAAGCCAAGCCTTTTACTTTTATCCACGTCGCACGCCTTGCCACAGTGAAAGATCAGCATACGCTGTTGCACGCTATCGCTTTACTCCGCGCTAAAACCACTCTGCCATTTCAGTGCTGGTTAGTCGGTGATGGCCCTGAACGGCAGCGTCTACAGCAAACTGCCGCCGACTTAGGTTTAGCAGAACCACAGCTGCAGTGGCTTGGTGAACGACAGGACATCGCCGCATTAATGGCGCAAAGTCAGGCTTTTGTCTTGTCGTCAGTCGCTGAAGGCATTCCGATGACAGTGCTCGAAGCCATGGCCTGTGGCCTCGCCATTGTTGCTACTGATGTCGGCGGTTTGCCTGAGCTCATCAGCCCGGCGCAAGGGCGTCTGGTGCCAGCGCGCGATCCACAGGCATTGGCCGATGCCATGCAGTTTTTTTTAACAGATCCGGCGGCAACCGCAGCTGCTGGTACCCAATGCCGGGAAAGAGTTTGCCGGCAGTTCAGTGAACAGGCTATGGTAGCGCAATACCTCGCGCTTTATCGCGAAATTAACCAATAGGAAGTTGTTATGTGTGGCATCGTTGGCATGTTCCGGTTACCGCAGGGACGCCCGGTAGACGCAGCGCTGTTGGCGTCAATGAATCAGGCGCAGTTCCACCGCGGTCCTGATGAAGGTGACCAGTATCTGGATGAACAGGTTGGCCTTGGGCATCGCCGGTTATCCATTATCGACCTCGCCAGTGGTCAGCAACCGATGTCCGATGAATCCGGCCGTTATGTGCTGATTTTTAACGGTGAGATCTATAACTTCATGCAGCTGCGTGCTGAGCTTGAAACACTGGGCCATCAGTTTAAAACGCATTGCGACACCGAAGTTATCCTGCGCGGTCACATCGAATGGGGTGACGCTTGTGTCGAAAAGCTGCAGGGCATGTTCGCCTACGCCTTTTGGGATAAACAACAACAACGCTTGTTATTAGCCCGCGACCGTCTGGGTATCAAGCCGCTGTTTTACACCCTGCTTGATGACACTTTGTATTTCGCTTCTGAACTCAAAAGCCTGAAATTACTGCCTGGCCTCGATAAAACCATCAATGCCAAAGCCATCGAACAGTATTTTGCCCTCGGTTATGTGGCAGAGCCGGACACTATCTACAGCGCAGTGAAAAAGCTCTGCCCGGCGCAAACGCTGGTACTGTCCACTGGCGCGCCAACTCCGCAGCTTCATACTTATTGGCACTTGAGTTATCGCGATCAAGTGGAGCTGTCTGATCAGGATTATCAGCAGCAGTTGGTTGAGCAGCTTAACACTGCAATCAAAAGCCATCTGGTCACTGAAGTGCCGCTCGGGTCGTTTTTATCCGGCGGCGTCGATTCCAGCGCCGTGGTAGCCCTTATCGCCGGTATGTCAGACCAGCCGGTGAAAACCTGCTCTATCGGTTTTGATGTCGCGGCGTATGATGAAACCAGTTATGCCCAGCAGGTTGCCACCCGTTATCACACCTTGCACGACAGCAAAATTGTCAAAGCTGACGATTTTGAACTCATTCCTCAGCTTGCTCATTTTTATGACGAGCCTTATGCCGACTCTTCGGCACTTGCCACTTATCGCGTCTGTGAACTGGCACGCAGTAAAGTGACTGTCTGTATGTCCGGTGACGGCGCCGATGAACTGCTGGCCGGCTACCGGCGTTATAAATTATTGATGGCCGAGCAGCAGGTGCGTGACAAGTTACCGCAGTGGCTGCGCAGCGCCGTGTTTAAACCGCTTGGCAAAATTTACCCGAAGCTGGACTGGGCACCGCGCTTTTTGCGTGCAAAAACCACTTTCCAGTCACTGGCAATGGATTTAGTCGAAGGCTATTTACACGGCATATCACTTTTAAAACAACAGCAGCGTGACGAGTTGTTCTCGGACCAGCTCAAGGCGCAGCTGCAAGGCTATAACACGCTTGAGCTGTTCCGCGAAGTTGCCGCCGATTTTGATGGCACTGAGCCGCTGGCATTGTTGCAATACATTGATATCCGGACTTATTTAGTCGGCGACATCCTGACCAAAGTCGACCGCGCCAGCATGGCGAACAGCCTCGAAGTGCGGGTGCCATTTTTGGACCACAAGTTTGTTGAGTGGAGCGCCAAAGTGCCGACCGCACAGAAACTGCGCGCCGGTGAAGGCAAATATGTGCTGAAAAAAGCGATGGAACCTTATCTGCCGGCTGACATTCTGTACCGGCCAAAAATGGGTTTCCGCGTGCCTTTGGCCGAGTGGTTCCGTGGCCCGCTGCAACAGCAGGTGCGTACCGCACTGCTCAGTGATGTGATGAAAAACAGCGGTTTGTTCCGGATGGACACTATCACCCGCTGGTTGGATCAGCATCAAAGCGGCCAACGCGACCACAGCACGGCATTGTGGACGCTGCTGATGTTTGAAAATTTCCTGCGCCAATCGAACTAAAGGAACTCAGTTGTGAAGGTTTTGCATATTTTTGACCATTCAATTCCGCTGCACAGTGGTTATACCTTCCGCAGCCGTTCGATTTTAAAAGAACAGCGCGCGCTTGGCATTGAGACCTGTCATGTCACGAGCCCAAAACAAGGCAATGCCACTGCGTCTGTTGATACAGTGGACGGTCTGACCTTTTACCGCTCGGCGCAGCCAACAGGTTTACTCAGTAAAATCCCCGGCCTCAATCAACTGGCTTTAGTCGGTCCGATGACCCAACGTATTCTGGCGGCCATCGAAGCGGAAAAACCGGATATTTTACATGCGCATTCGCCGGCACTGAATGGCCTGGCCGCCCTGCGCGCCGAAAAAATCAGCGGCTTGCCGGTGGTGTATGAAATTCGCGCCTTTTGGTAAGATGCCGCT
>CBFGPY010000357.1:0-4062 GCA_965650755.1 uncultured Chromatiaceae bacterium
CTGACTTGGCACTGGCAGCCGGTAGTTCAGGGCTGATGGCCATAATGCGGTAACCGAGTTTCTGTAGTTGCGGTGTGATATCACGCAGGCCAGCCAGCTGCGTATTGCAGTATGGGCACCAGCCACCGCGATAAAATACCAGAATGGTTTTTTGTTGCTGCAGCTGCGCCGACAAATCGACGGTTTTGCCTGCACTGTCCTGGACCTGTAAGCCGGCAGGCACTGTCTGACCGTTTAAAAGAGGCCGGATCTGTTCAGGTTTTAACGCGATGTCTGCCGCACTGGCGAACAAACTACACAGCAGCAGCGGGAGCAATAACAACATCTGTTGGATTCGGGTCATAACTTAGGCCTTTAGTTGATTGAAATAGTCATTGGGTGTGAAATGGAGAGACCCGCCCGGGCCGGATTTTTGTGCATGCCGCGAAAAAAATTGTCATTTTGTGATTTACCGCAGCTTTCAGGCGCGGAAGCTGCGTAAAATAGCGCTTCAGGATAAGTAGTTGATGGTCATCATGAATAAGGCAGGTCAGTGTGTTTGATATTGCAATAGTCGGTGGTGGTATGGTCGGCGCGGCTTTGGCTGTGGCAACAGCACAGGCCGGCATGAAAGTCGCGCTGCTGGAGCGGCAAACACCTGCCGTGTTGACGGATAACTGCGAATTTGATTTACGGGTCAGTGCGATTAACCGGCGCAGTGAAGCCTGGCTGCAACAGCTGGGCGCCTGGCAGCAATTATCGGCGAAGCGTCTCGCGCCATATGCCACGTTAAGGGCTTTTGAAGGTGATGCAGCACCGCTGGATTTTACCGCAGCAGAGCTGGGCGAAGCGCACCTTGGCCATATTATCGAGAATATCCATATTCAGCAGGCGTTGTGGCAGCAACTGCCGGATACAGTTGAGCGGTTTTGCCCGGTACAGTTACAGGGATATCAGCAATTCGCCGATCATGCCCGCTTGCTAACTGATGCAGGTGAAATTAGCGCCCGGTTGCTGATCGCCGCAGACGGCGCGCAGTCGCAGCTAAAACAGCTGGCTGGTATTGGCTCACAAGGCTGGCAATATCAACAAGCCTGTTTGCTGGTGCACGTCAATACCAGCTACGACGCGTTGCCGATGACCTGGCAGCAGTTTACGCCACAAGGGCCACGGGCTTATCTGCCATTGCCCGGCAAACAAGCATCTTTAGTCTGGTACGACGATCATTTGCGTATTCAGCAGCTTGCTGCTCTTTCGCCGCAGCAGCTGGCGCAGCAAATCAGTCAGCATTTCCCGCTTGCGCTTGGTGAATTCAGTGTCGTTAAACAAGGTTATTTTCCGCTGACCCGCAGTCATGCCAATCAGTATGTCAAAGGCCGGCTGGTGCTGGTCGGTGATGCGGCCCACACCATCAATCCATTGGCCGGGCAGGGGGTGAATCTGGGGTTTGCGGATGCCGAATGTCTGTCTGCATTGTTGGTCAAGCAATTTGCCGTTGGCGCAGATTTAGCGGCGCCGGCTTTATTGGCGAAATATGAAACAGATCGTCGCAAAGCCAACTTGCTGATGATGTCGGCGATGGATGTGTTTTATCAGGTATTCAGTAGCAAGCTGACTCCTCTGGTACAACTTCGCCGGCTTGGGTTACAGGTGGCCGCAAAAGCAGGGCCGCTGAAAACTTATGTGGGTAAATATGCGGCGGGTTTAGTCTAACGCTTTAAAAATCAGATATTTGAATAGAGTCAGGCTGTAAATATGCAGCCTGATTTTTTTGTCGTCAGAAAAAGAAAACCCAGCCGAAGCTGGGTTATCAAAGAATGGCAGGGGTACAGGGATTCGAACCCCAGAATGGCGGGATCAAAACCCGCTGCCTTACCGCTTGGCTATACCCCTGCAGAAACTGCAGAATTCTTACTTGCTTTGGTGCGGAAAGAGAGACTCGAACTCTCACGCCTCGCGGCGCTGGAACCTAAATCCAGTGCGTCTACCAATTTCGCCATTTCCGCAATTTACGGCGAACAACGCAGAGAAAGTGGTGGCTACAGCGGGAATCGAACCTGCGACCCCAGCATTATGAGTGCTGTGCTCTAACCAGCTGAGCTATGTAGCCACTGCGTCTTAGTTGTCCTAAGCAAGTGGCGCGTATTATGCGCATCAGCCTTTTTTGCGTCAACCGTTTTTTTGCCACAAATCCATGCATTTGAATCGTTTGCTGAAATTCTGTTCGTCTTGCTGCAGTTCGCAGCATTTTCTGGCGAAATCATCGCCGCCTGGCCGGATAAGGTTTGGCACAGCGCACTTTTACGTTAGTATCAGCCCGACCTGTTATACGAACAAAAATGTATTTGGATGACCAATGACTGATAAAACTGCGCGCTGGCCGCGCCAACTTCCTTTTATTATTGCCAGTGAAGCCTGTGAGCGCTTCAGCTTTTATGGCATGCGCAATATTCTGACGCCGTTCCTGATGACGGCCTTGCTTTTATCTGTCCCTGAACAGTTCCGCGCCGGCGAAGCGAAAGACATTTTTCACTCCTTTGTCATTGGTGTGTATTTTTTTCCACTGCTGGGCGGTTATCTCGCTGACAAATTTCTCGGTAAATACCGCACTATTTTGTACCTAAGCATTTTGTACTGTATTGGTCATGCCTTTTTAGCGGTATTTGAGACTAATAAAGAAGGCTTTTATGCCGGTCTGTTTCTCATTGCTTTAGGCTCTGGCGGTATTAAACCGTTGGTATCGGCCTTTATGGGCGACCAGTTTGACCAGTCGAATAAACATTTAGCCCGTAAAGCCTTTGACTGGTTTTATTTCACCATTAACTTCGGTTCGTTTTTCGCATCGCTTTCGATGCCATTGGTACTGAAACATTTTGGTGCGGCTTGGGCCTTTGGCTTGCCTGGTGCGCTGATGGCGCTGGCAACATTGTTTTTCTGGTTAGGCCGGGCCCGCTACGTACATGTAGCACCGGAACCAGACAATCCACATAGTTTTTTACAGGTGGTGAAAACTGCCTTACTGGCCAAGCAGGCCGGGCAGGCAGATAAAGGCCTGTATTTAGCCTTAGTTGGTGTGGCGCTGGCGCTGTTTTCGCTGTCACAAACACCTAACCTGGGTTTTGTCGCGGCTTTTTGTCTGGCACTGGTTTGCATCATGGGCTTTGGCGGTGCCGGCGCAGCGCTGCAGCTTGAGCGCGCCCGTGCAGTGCATCCGGCTGCCGCTGTGGATGGTGTGCGTGTGGTATTGCGGGTATTAGTGCTATTTGCGCTGGTCACGCCATTCTGGTCTTTGTTTGATCAAAAAGCGTCGACCTGGGTGTTGCAGGCCAATCAAATGAGCCGGCCCGAATGGTTTGAACCGGCGATGATGCAGGCGTTAAACCCGCTGCTCGTGATGATCCTGATTCCGTTTAATAACTTTGTGTTGTATCCGCTGTTAGAAAAGTCTGGCTTAAAAATCACTGCATTACGCCGGATGGGCGCGGGTATCGCTTTTTCCGGTCTCGCCTGGATAGTGGCGGGCAGCCTGCAGGTTTGGCTCGATAACGGTCATATCGTCAGTATTTTATGGCAGATGTTACCTTATGCCTTACTGACCTTTGGTGAGGTGATGGTGTCTGCGACCGGACTGGAATTTGCCTACAGTCAGGCACCTGCGGCGATGAAAGGCACTATTACGGCGTTTTGGCAGCTGTCGGTCACTGTTGGTAACCTGTGGGTGCTGCTGGCGAATAACAGTATCCGTAGTGAATCGGTGTTATCGCATGTGGACAGTACAGGGCTTAGTCAAACTGCGTTTTTGATGTATTTCTTTGCGGGTTTTGCACTCATTGCTGCCACCATATTTGCGTTGTATGCAAGGCGCTATCAGCTGGTGGATAACTACCGGGCTGCCGGTTAAGCTACTCGGCCTACCAATAAAAAAGCCCGCAGCGCGGGCTTTTTTATTGCGGAAAATCAATCAGACGTTAAACAGGAAGTGCATCACGTCGCCGTCTTTACAGACATAGGTTTTGCCTTCAACGCGCAGTTTACCGGCTTCTTTTGCGCCGGCTTCGCCGTTACAGGCGATAAAGTCGTCAA
>CBFGPY010000358.1:0-4061 GCA_965650755.1 uncultured Chromatiaceae bacterium
ATTTATATACATTAAAATTGGCATTTGGAATGAAGTGTAAAATAATTAGACAGGTTTATGTGTGTTTTTTGCGCTATTCATCAATAGCTTGGTCATAGATAGCGATTTTCCGTTATTGTTAACAATGTTTGGTGCTGATATTCATGTTACGGACTGACTAATAGCAGCCGCATTTCCTGTTGTAACTACCTGCAATTGCGACAAAGTGATGAGATATAACGAGATGTTGCAGTGCGCTGCGGAACCAGTGTGATAATCTGCTGGTTTTTGCGTCCAGAGATTTCCAGATGTCCGGCGATTTTAGCTTCCAGCAGGCTTTTGAGGCCTTTAGCAGCGCTTTGGCGAGCGTGGTGTTTTATTCGTTTAACGTAGATGGCGTCGCCATTCCGGTCACTGTGTTGTGGCTCATTACCGGCGCTATTGTGTTCACTTTATATCTGCGGTTTATCAATATTCGTGGATTTGCCCATGCCATTCGCGTGGTGCGCGGCAAATATGCCGACCCGGCGGATAAAGGCGAGATCACGCAATTTCAGGCATTGTCGGCGGCGCTGTCCGGCACTGTCGGCACCGGTAATATTGCCGGGGTGGCGGTTGCCATCACGCTAGGCGGGCCCGGTGCGACGTTTTGGATGATAGTGGCCGGCTTTTTGGGCATGACCACCAAATTTGTTGAATGTACGCTCGCGGTGAAATACCGGCAGATTTTGCCGGACGGTACTGTCGCCGGTGGTCCTATGTATTACATCAAGGCCGCGCTGGAAAAATATGGTCTGCCACGTCTTGGTAAAATACTGGCCGGTTTTTTTGCACTGGCATGTGTGTTTGGCTCGGCTGGGTTTGTTCATGTGAATCAGGGTTTTTCTCAGGTCAAAACCGTCACAGGTTTTGATAACGCCTGGTTATTTGGGTTTATCTACGCGCTGCTGGTCGGCCTCGTTATCATCGGTGGTATCAAAGGCATAGCCCGTGTCACTGAAAAGCTGGTGCCGGCGATGTGTGCGATTTATTTAGCCGGTGCGCTGACGGTGATTGGCCTCAATTACACAGAAATTCCGGCCGCGCTCTGGACTATCCTCAAAGGCGCTTTTGCGCCGGAAGCGGCCTACGGCGGCATGATTGGTGTGATTATTCAGGGCTTCCGCCGTGCTGCTTATTCTAATGAAGCTGGCATCGGTTCCTCGCCTATTGCCCACGCGGCGGCGCGTACCAATGACCCGGTGTCTGAAGGTTTTGTCGGGTTGCTGGAGCCCTTTATCGATACTGTGGTGATTTGTACTATTTCGGCGCTGCTCATCGTCATCACCGGCGCTTATCTGCAGACCGGCCTGGATGGGGTGCAAATCTCTTCATACGCTTTTGCTACCGCATTCGAATGGTTCCCGATAGTGCTGATGGTGGCGCTGTTGTTATTCGGTTATTCCACTGTGGTGAGCTGGGCTTATTACGGCCAAAAAGGCTGGGGCTTTTTATTTGGTGAAACCAAACACAGTATCCGCATCTACAAAGTGCTGATTTGTTCGGTGGTGGCGATTGGCGCGGTACCGAATGTGCTGGCGGTATTCGATTTTATCGACTCGATGATTTTCCTGATGGCGGTGCCGAATATTCTGGCGCTTTATCTGTTATTGCCGGAAGTGCGGCAGGATTTGCAGGCTTACCTGAAGAAAATCACCGCCGCTAAAACGGCAGCAGCGCAAAACGAGGCACCGGCCGCATGATTTTCGACTGTAACACTTTAACCGCTGCCGAGCTGTATCCGCTGCTGGCCGGCACCATAGTGCCAAGGCCTATCGCCTGGGTCAGCACTTTAAACGAAACCGGCCAGAGCAATCTGGCGCCATTCAGCTTTTTTCAGCTGGTGTGTGATGCGCCGCCGACGCTGATGTTGTCAGTCAATCGCAAAGCCGGTGGTGGGCAAAAAGATACGGCGCGCAATATCGCCGCGACCGGCCAGCTGGTGGTGCATCTGGTTAGCCCCGGTGACTTAGCGCTGATGAACGCCACCGCCGGTGATTATGCGCCCGATGTCAGTGAAATCGAGGCGCTGCAAATCGCCACAGTACCGGCGTTAAAAGTGCAGCCACCGCGGCTGGCGCACAGTCTGGTTTGTTTTGAATGTGAATGCGTGAGTGTAAGCGCGTATCCGTTTGATGCGCCGGCTTGCGACCTGATCCTGGCCAAAGTGTTGTGTCTGCATATCGATGACAGTCTGCTTAACAGCGAAGGCCGCATCCGCCATGATCAGATTGACTGGCTGGCGCGCCTGGGTGGCCAGTGGTATTGCCACAGCCAACACGACGATAACCTGACATTGGCGCGGCCTAATCAGGCGACGCCGCGGCGTTAAGGGGCGTTCGCTTAGCGCCGCTGTGCTGCCAGTAACTGGTCGACAGTGACCAACTGATACCCTTTGGCGCGCAGGCCTTCGACCATACCGGCTAAAGCCGCAACTGTGTTCGGTCTGTCATGCAGCAGCACAATAGAGCCGGGCCGCACTTTTTTGAGGACAGTCTCAATCATCTTTGCTGGCGCTGTATTGAGGTAATCCTGAGGGTTGACGTCCCACAGCACATGGGTCTTTTGTTGCAGCGCCAACACCAGCGGTAAGGCCAGGCGTTTTTTGCCCATCGGCGCGCGGAAATGAATAGGTCCTTTGTAACCGGATTGGCGAATAAGCCTGTCGGTGTCACGCACTTCCTGCCAGAAGCGCCACAAATTACCGTCATCCATCGCTTTGTGGGCGTAACTATGGTTCGCCAGCTGATGGCCGCTGCGCCACAGTTCGGCTGTGAATTGCGGATGTTGTTTGATTTGCCGGCCGACCAGAAAAAACGTTGCTTTGGTATTCAGCCGGTTCAGTTCTGTCAGCAAGCGGCGCGACACATTGCCGCGTGGGCCGTCGTCAAAGGTCAGGGCGACCATAGGATGTTGGGTCGGCACGCGGTCGACCGACTCCCCAATCCACTGAAAGGCATTAGTGCCGGAGCGCTGATGCAGCCAATACCAGGTATTGGCCAGCAGGCCACTCAGCAGCACTGCAATAAAAAAAACGGGATGGGCGAAAAGCCCTGGCAGCCGCATATGAACCTCCGCACTCTGAATCAGGCGCATCCTGCAGCGTTATTGTTCACCCGGACTTAATTAATCAGGTAAGCGTACGCCGTGGTAAAAGCGACTTCCTGAAAACCTTTTAAGCCGGTTTCTTTAAAATCAATCGGAATTGGATTGGCGGCCAGTTTCAGCTTCATCGCCGCGTTGGTCGCAATCACGGTGTCGACTGTTGGGATTAGCTGCAGTGCTGCTTCGATTTTAAAACCCACCGCAGAACCAGCGAATTTGCCTTTTTGCGCGCGTTCACGGATGACAAATTTTTCGATTTTGTAGTCTTCAGCCAGTTTGGCCATGGCGAACTGGAACTTGCGCATATTGTCCAGTTCCTGGTCTTTCACCAGCTGCACGCGCACGGTGCGGCAATCCGGCAGGGACATCAGGCCGTCTTTAAATTCCATCAAACACAAAATGGCATCGTTGCCAGTGATATCTACGCCACAAATCCGCATGTTGAACCCGCCTGTCTGAACTGATGAGCCGGATATTATGCCATGTGCGCACAGGCGGCCCAACTATTTCACGTCGGGCGGACGGTCTGCAGGGAAATAAAAACGGCGCAGCTGGCCGGGCTCACCTGACCAAACTGCGCCGGGCGCAGGGTTCATGCTGTTCAGCGGTGCGGTACCTCAGTGCTGACGCTGTCGCATTTGCAGTCTGAGCTTACGTCTTTCCTGCTCCGGGTCCCACTGACTGACTGCGATGTGGCGGCACAGTTGCACTATGCTCAGCAGCTCCTGGTACAGCCCGCGCAAACACAAGGCGATATTGCTGGTCTGACTGAGCAAAATGGATTCGCTGGCTTTCATCATCATGCGCTCCTTTATCTCTGCAAGTTAGCCTGCAAGCCCCGCCAGATTTATTCGGCGCTGGGGCTGCTGTTCAGTTGTTTCACCAGCAGCGACAGATTGTGCTTGGTGATGTCATCGGCATTTAGCTCAACCGCCATC
>CBFGPY010000359.1:0-4056 GCA_965650755.1 uncultured Chromatiaceae bacterium
AGCGCGGGCCCTTCTGGCAGATCCAGCAGTAATTTCGCATTGTGTTTCACCTGGGTTTGCGCAATCCGCACGGTATCTTTGAGCAAGACACAGAAGTCGATTTCCTGCAGGGTTTTTTCATCTGGATGCGAGAAAGTGCGCAGATTATTGATGATATCGCGCGCCCGCCGGGCACCGGTCAGCGATTCTTCAATCAGGTCCTGACTTTCCTGACGGATATAGTCCAGCTGCAATTGTTTGGCCTGTGCGGCCAGTTGTGGGCAGGCCGTCAAACTGGACTGGATAAAACTGTCATATTGCGCCAGATAATGTTTTAGCGTGTTGAGGTTGCAATAGACAAATCCGAGCGGGTTATTCAGTTCGTGGGCGACACCCGCCGCCAGCTGGCCAATCGCCGCCATTTTTTCCTGGCGCAATAAGCTCTGTTCAATACGGTGTTGCTGCGAGCGTAACCTATCGCGTTCTTCCTGCAGCTTCCGTTTTTCCAGCTGCGACAGCGTACTGGCGATAAATGTGCTGAACGAGCGTAGAATGGCAGCACTGTTGGCAGAAAATGCGCCGATCCGCTGTGACAGTAGAATCAGCGCATAAGCCGATTGCGGTGTATGCAGCGGATAAGTCAATGCGGATTGATACCCTGCAGTCAGTGGTAATAGTTGCTGTTGCCACCAGTCCAGCATGGTCAAATTAAACAAATTCAGGTCCTGGCGAAATAACGGGCAATCTTCGCTGACGATCATATCAGCCGTTATTGAGGCTGTCGGAGCACTGGCCAGTACTTGTATTGTGCGTCGATCTTCGCCAAGTTGCAGCACCAGAATAGCGTCGTAATCAATGACATTCGTGATGACATCAAAGAGTTTGCTAAACAGCGTGTCGTGCTGCTCTGAGGACAAAATCGCTGCCATGCCGTTGCTGAGCAACTCATTGAGCTGACGAAACTGCTCCAGTTGTTGTTTCTCATAGGTCAGTTGCAGGACTTTTTCCTGCCAGAGTTCCGGCATGGTCATGGTTGATGCTCCGGTTGCGGCTGACCAAACAGCACAGCAGAAATCATCAGATTGCCGTGACGGTTGAAGCCGTCGGCGAAACAGCCTTGCTCGCCAAAGGTAAAGGCAACCAGGTATGGCATGTCCGCCAGCGTTTCAGACAGCGATTGTTGCACCTGTTCGATTTCGTCTCTGACTGCCAGCATGCAGCCGGCGCAATAGACAATCAGTGCTGCCGCAGGCTCGCTATGATGACGCAGACGTAAATTATTAGTGGCAACCCGAACCACGTGGCTGGCGCGTCGAACCAACTGTTCTTTTGCACCTGACATTAGAGTTACTACTTCGCCGGGTTGAATTTCTGACAGTGTCTCTATGCCTCCGTCACTATGAATATTCGTTGGCAGACTGAGCAGAGAAAACGGGATGTCTTTCGCCGCAAGCTGCCGGCCTAACGGATAAAAGGTGCAATCGCTCATGACCTGGCCCGGCGCTTGTGGTGGAGCTCCGGTTTGCTGTAACCAGCTGTTATAGACATCTAAGGCGCTCTGGTCATTAATTTTGGTAATACGCCGGCCCTGGACTGCTGTCACAGTGCCGCTACACGGCTCTGTACTATAGCCACTGCTGAAGTAGCTGCTGATGGCGACTGTCGGATATAACACGGCAATCACCAATAAGTTGCCTGCCAATTGTTGGCCATCATATTGGCACCAATCCCCGGTGACAGCATCATCAGCGGCACTGCCACCTAAGATAGGGACCTGGTCACCCACAACCTGCTGGATGCCTGCGATAATTTGCTCTTCAAAACCCGGGGCTTGCATACACCAGATTAGTGCCGGCAATTCTGCCGGACGCCCGGCGCGCAGAATTGCCGCTTTTACTGTTGCTGCTGCTTGCTGAATAATTTCGCCCTCAATCTGCACGACACTGGCAACACCATAACTGCCGCCGGGGTCGCTAACAGCCAACAGCGTGAGCCTGCGATCGCCTCTTTGGTCGACGCCACCGGATGACGCTGCACCAATACAAGAGCTGCAGGCAATCCAGTTCTGTGCATATTGCTGTGACGATGTTACTCCCGACAGTGCCTGCATACTGGCGACATTGCCGCTGGCTATCAATAAACTGGCCGGCGCGCCGGACAAGGCAGATTGTAACCCGGCAGTCAGTGTCAGACTGTCACTGGCATCAAGCTGCAGTAATCTGAACATCTCTCACTCCTCTTCAGCTTGATCAAGCGGTGAGACTAAATCGACCGGCACCTGCAGGCTTTCATGATGTTTCAGCTCGTAGCGCGCCAGACTGTCGATCATCGCCTGGTCAAGCATTTGCCCCTTCGGCAATAACAGAATTTTTTTGGTGTTATACAAATTGTGTTTTAGCTGCATACCAGGGCGTAATTCGCCAACTGTCAGGCCACGATGCTCCTGTTCGGACCCCAAGCGCATACCGGTACGGACCAGCGTGGATAAAGCAATCACCACCTCAGGATCGTACCAGGTACCTTGTTGCCGGCGGATTTGCTCTAAGGCTTCGTCAAAGCTGTGTTTGTGTGGGCTCAGGCGCTGGAACACGTACAACCAGAAATCGCGGGCGACCGCCAGAATACGGGCATTCTGATTGATATCTGTGCCGACTTTATGTTGAGGTTCACCGCTGCCGTTAAAGCGCTCGTATTGCTCCGCGATCGCTTGTTTGACTGCTTGTAAATGCACGGCCGGGCGCAGAATTTCTTCAGCATATAGCGGATGTTGTAAATATTGCCCGCGTTCCTGCGGTGTCAGTTTGTAGTAGGGGGTGCTTTGCAAATGCGCAGGTAATCCGAGCTTGCCAAGTTCAGAAAACAGCCCGGCCTGTCGCAGCTGCTGGCGCTGTGAATGCTCTAACTCCATCTGCCGGCCAATTGCTGCGCAGGTCTGACTGACATTTAACGCAAATTCGCCGGACAACGCCGGATCACTGCTCAGAATGTTGTACAGCACTTCCAGCGCGGCTTTGTGGTCCAGTTCCAGTTGCTGCACCAGCTTTTGCAGTTTAGCCAGTGCTTTTTTCAACTGGGCGGTGCGCTGCTGGACCATGTCTTCCAATTGCTGGTTCATTGCTCTGAGCTGCTGGTTTTGTGCGGCGACCTGCGCGGTCAGTTGCTTGTTGGCGTGGATAAGCCGGTACAGCTGCAAGCCCTCGTCGACCAGCGTCAGCAGTTCCTGATTATTCCAGGGTTTTTGCACATAACGGTGGATTTTGCCGAGGTTTATCGCTTGTACCGTCGATGCCAAATCAGCATAACCTGTCATCAGAATACGGTAGCAGTCCGGTTGTTGCTTTGCGGCCTGCGCCAGAAACTCAGCACCATTCATTTCCGGCATCCGCATATCACAGATAATGACCTGCACCCGCAACTGTTGCATCAGTTCAAGTGCCTGGCGGCCGCTGCCGGCAAATTCGAGTTGATAGGGCTGGCCAATAAACAATCGCTGTAATGACTTTAGAATGCCGGGCTCATCATCGACACATAACAACACCGGAAGCGCTTGCGCAGAATTAGTCGCCATATGCAGTCCTGAAATATCTCATTTGTCGCATTTGTCTTTAAGAGCAAATGTATGCTATACCATGCAGAAGTCAAGTTGCTGGAACAGGAAAGCAGGATGAAAACTTTGAAGCCCGGTGAAATTGCCGCTTATTGTGATGTACATCACCGCACTGTCAGCCGGTGGATTGCCAACGGCCAGTTGAAAGGGCATAAATTACCGGGGCGGGGCAACTACCGGGTGCTGCTCGATGACTTTATTCGCTTTTTACAGCAACAGCAGATGCCAATGCCACAGGATTTGCTCGATGCCGGGCAGCCTTTGCAGAGTGCTGTGCCTCATGCAGCATTATCTGCACGGATCCTGGTCATCGACGACGAACCCGCGTATCGCAATGCGATCCGCCGGGTGTTGTTTGGCGCCGGTTACCAATTGGATTTTGCTGCTGACGGCTTTCAGGCCGGTGTGAAAATCAGTACCGGGAAGCCCGATCTGATTACTCTCGATTTATCGATGCCGGGGCTTGATGG
>CBFGPY010000360.1:0-4039 GCA_965650755.1 uncultured Chromatiaceae bacterium
CTTTGGAAGGTGTAATACCGCAGCAGCTCTGGATTCACCGGTAAATCCGGCCAGATGTGGCCCTGACCGTCAATCAGCGGCAGTTTGGGCTGATTAAAGTAGCTGGCGTCAAAGCGCGCTAGCGCTTGGTCGGAAGCGTCCTGCATCAGCGGGCTGTGAAAGGCGCTGTGGCCGGCCAGTTGCATCGGGAAACGTTCATCGACCGGCGGTAATTGCGCCAGCGCCTGTTTCACCGCTGGCGTGGTGCCGGACAGCACCGCATAGCCACCATATTGAATAGAGCGGTACATGCCGGGGATTTGTAACACCGCCGCTACAGCAGCCAGCCGCGCCGCGTCCGGCTGCCAATGTTCGTTTAATACCGGATATATCAGCTGGCCGCCCACATCGCCGTTAATGCCTTGGCAGTTGGCGGTTAAGCCCGCCATCGCCGACATGATCTCGGTACCGCTGTCGACATCCCAGACGCCAGCGCAGCTCAGTGCCGTATACCAGCCCATCGAATTGCCGGTGACGGCCACCACTTCATACTCGTCCGGATCGATAGCGTGAAACTGACAAAGGCCAGCGGCATAAATCAGCGCGGCGTTATTGACCGGCAGTTGGTGTCGGGCTGGCAGGTATTTGTCGGCACTGTCGAGTGCGGACACTGTCTCCAGCCCCATCGATGCCCGTACCCGGTCGATTTGGTTTAACAGTGCTGTGTCGTAAAACGGCTTTAAGCAGCCAAATTCATTTTTCTGATAAGTGCCCCGGCCCGGGCAAATCACCACTGCGGTCTTTTTGCTCATTTTTCTGCTCCATGCAACATTAACGCGGCCTCAACAATGGCGCCTTTTGACGGCAAGACGTGATAGGCCGCAGCGCCGAGCGGAATAAAACTGTCTTCGGCACAGAGCCGGCTGATGTGGTAGTGGTTTGGCTTAAGCTCATGCAGCGCGGTGAACAGCTCTTCACTGAGGCTGCCGCGTTTACGGCATTCATCAACAATCAGCACTTTGCGGCAATCGCCAATCGCCGTGGCGATTTTGTCAGCATGCAGCGGCACTAAATAGCGGATATCCAGTACCCGGGTGCGAATGCCCTGCGCCGCCAGTTCCTGCTGCGCCTGGCGCGACAGATAAAAGCCGTTGGCGTAGCTGACAATTACCAGATCAGCCTGGCCTGAATCATCGGCTTCCAGCTGCGCCTCTACAACGGCAGGCGTACCAAATTCTGGCAATGCCGCATCCGGCGCCGGTAACTCGAAGGTCCAGCCGTTGTCACCAGGGGCATGTAAATCGCGCGTCATATAAAGCGCAATCGGCTCTAAAAACACTACTAAGCGGTTATCGCGATACGCCAGCTCAACCGCCTGACGCAGCAATAACGCCGCATCTGCGCCATTGGACGGGCATATCAGCAGCAGGCCCGGAATGTCACGGAACACGGCAAAGCTGTTGTCGTTGTGGAAATGCCCGCCAAAACCGCGCTGATAAGCCAGGCCAGCGATACGCACCACCATCGGGTTTTGATACTGGCCATTGGAGAAAAACGGCAGTGTTGCCGCTTCGCCGCGGATTTGGTCTTCGGCGTTATGCACATAAGCCAGGAACTGAATTTCCGGCAGCGCCAGTAAGCCCTGCTGCGCCGCACCGATGCCCAGGCCCAAAATACTTTGTTCATCCAAAAGCGTGTTAATGACGCGGTTCGGGCCATATTGCTGCACCAGCTGCTGCGTCACACCGTACACGCCGCCCTTTTTACCAACGTCTTCGCCCATCATCACCGCGGTTGGGTAACGGGCGAAAATTTCATGCAGCGTCCAGTTAATCAGTTTCGCCATATGCTGCGGCTTGCCGAGGTTATGTTTGTCAAAACCCAGCGCAATGCTACGGTCCGCCAGCGGCAACGCCGCTTTACCGCTTGGTGGCGGCACTATGGATTTCATCACCGCAGCCGCGTCTTTGAGTTTGGGCCTTTGCGTGGCTTCCTGCGCGACGCGGGCAATTTGCTGATCCAGATGTTCAATCTGCGCCGCCAACTGCGCCGGCGTTTCGACACCGCGACTTAACAGCAATGCGGTGGCGTACAGCAGTGGGTCTTGCTCCAGTTCGCCTTCGATTTGTTCTTTTTTCCGATACGCCACTTCAGCGTCGGCACCGGCATGGCCAAACAGCCGGTAGGTTTTTAAATGTAATAGCGCCGGTTTGCGTTTACTGCGGACAAACTCGACCGCCGCCTGCGCCGCGCTGTACACATCGCCTAAATCGCGCGAATCCGCAGTGAAGGTTTGCATATGCGGCGACAGACTATGCGCTATCCAGCCGCACGGCGTCGGTGTAGAAATACCTAAGCCATTGTCTTCACACAAAAACAGCACCGGCACCGGTACATGCTGGTAGTCGGCCCAGCAGGCGGCATTAATCGCGCCCTGCGCGGTGGAATGGTTGGCCGAGGCATCGCCAAAACTACAAACCGCAATAGCACCATGCGGCCAGTTGCCGTCGATGCCCAAACGTTCGGACAAATCGATAGCAAAACCGGTGGCGACGGCTTTGGGTAAATGCGAGGCAATGGTCGAAGTTTGCGGCGGCACACAGAGCGGCAAGCTGCCGAGCACCTTATGGCGGCCGCCGGAGATTGGGTCGTCACTCGACGCGGCGAAACTGAGCAGCATGTCGTACAAGGGCGTACTGCCGTTTAGCTGCTTGCTGCGCTCAACAAAAAAAGCACCGCTGCGATAGTGCAAAAACGCCGGATCGGTGCGGTTTAACACATGCGCCACCACCGCATTGGCTTCATGGCCGCTTGAGCCTATGGTGTAAAAACTCTGGCCTTTGGCCTGCAGCAGGCGGGAGCGTAAATCCAGCAACCGGCTTTGCAGCATCGACTGAAAGATTTGCGCCAGCACTGGCGTGGGCAGGTTTTCGGCGTTGGAGACAGGGGTTGGCAGGCGGCCGTCACGCACGCGCTGGAGGTAGCTTAAAGCCCAGGGATGGAATTCTTGCTGGCTCATCGGAAGTCCTTGGTTTTAGTTCTTATTTACTGCCGCGAGACGTTAATAAAACGGCTCCGTTCCTGGTGCCAGTGGCGGCTGCAACGCAGACACGCCGTGAATACGTCCCTGTAGGCTCCTCTGCGGCAATCCGGGGTTTTGCAGAGCAAAACCCGTTCAGTCGGCAACAAGTCAGATTACTGACTTGTTGAGATCCCGCCTTCACCCAACCGCAGAGGGTCTGCTTTTGCAGACCCCCACTGTCACCTGCGAGTTTTGTGACAAAGTCACTCCAAAAAGAAGTCTGTCTGAGTTCCTAAGCTTTGGCCTGCCTCAACCAAGCCGACCTCAGAAAAACGCCTGCAACCCGGTAATAGCACGCCCTAAAATCAGTGCGTGCACGTCGTGCGTGCCTTCGTAGGTGTTGACCGCCTCTAAGTTCATTACGTGGCGGATGACATGGTATTCGTCGGCGATGCCGTTGCCGCCGTGCATATCGCGGGCGATGCGCGCAATTTCCAGCGCTTTGCCGCAAGAATTGCGTTTAATCAGGCTGATGGTTTCGACCGGTAACTGGCCGGCGTCCATCAGGCGGCCGGCTTGTAAACAGCCGAGCAGGCCTAAGTTGATATCGGTTTGCATATCGGCCAGCTTTTTCTGAATAAGCTGAGTTTGCGCCAGCGGCCGGCCGAATTGTTGCCGGTCCAGTGTGTATTGGCGCGCGGCGTGGAAGCAGAACTCGGCGGCGCCGAGCGCGCCCCAGGCGATGCCGTAACGGGCTTTGTTCAGGCAGCCAAAAGGCCCGGATAAGCCACTGGCGTTCGGTAGTAACTGTTCTTCCGGCACAAAGACTTCGTCCATCACGATTTCGCCGGTGATAGATGCACGCAGGGAAAATTTGCCTTCAATTTTTGGTGCGCTTAAGCCTTTCCAGCCTTTTTCTAAGATAAAACCGCGAATGACGCCGTCTAACTTGGCCCAGACCACAAATACATCAGCGACCGGGCTGTTGGTGATCCACATCTTCGCGCCAGACAGCAGATAACCACCGTCGACTTTTTT
>CBFGPY010000361.1:0-4034 GCA_965650755.1 uncultured Chromatiaceae bacterium
GCCTGACTGCCGGCAAATGTTTCACCGATAAAGTCGGTGCGAAGACCAAATGCCAGTACCGGAATGTGTAACCTATCCACGACATCGGTTAACTGCCGGACCTGGGTTTTTGTCAGGAACTGCGCTTCATCAATCAGCACACAATCCAGCCTTCCCAGCGACTCCCGCAATGCTTCGCAGCGTGCAACAAAATCCAGCTCTTCATCAAACAGCAAAGCATCCATCGACAAGCCAATGCGTGAGCTGACTTTGCCAATGCCAAAACGGTCATCAAATGCAGCAGTAAAAATTGCTGCTTGCATGCCACGTTCCTGATAGTTGTATGCGCTTTGCAATAAAGCCGTCGATTTCCCGGCATTCATTGCCGAATAATAAAAATACAGCTGCGCCATCGGGCAGACTCCGCGTGAGAAAAAACGCAGTATACCCAAAGCCAACGGCTCAACCCAAGATGTGCTTATTGCATTGCAGGCAAATGGCAGCGCCATGACATTTTGTCGCAGGCTCACTGTGGCAGACTGGTTTCATTGCCGCGAATGCATTAGTCTTGCGGCATAGACTCTGTAGATAGGAATAAACTCATGGATAAGTATCTGGTCCTCATTATGTTTTTGCAGGTGGCTTTGACCAGCGGCATTATGCTGTTGATGGGAAAACGCCGTTTTGCGGCGGCACGTAACCGCGAGTTTCATCTCAATGCCTTTCGCACTATGGATTTGGCGGGTGCCAATGAAAAGGTGATCACCGCCAGTCGTAATTTTGACAATTTATTGCAGATGCCGGTGTTGTTTTTTGCCGGTGTGTTGGCCGTGTTACAGCAACAGCAAGCGGACGTTGTTTTTGTCTTGCTGGCCGGGGTCTATGTGGCGCTGCGTTTGTTACATAGTCTGGTGCATGTGACCAGCAACCAGGTGCGGGTGCGTTTCAACCTGTTTCTATTCAGCTGTGTGGTGCTGTGGGCCTTCTGGCTGCGCCTGATTTGGGTCATCTGGTAACAAGGCCTGATGATGTGGGATTTATCCGGTTACGCGCTGCTGGCATTCAGCGCTTTTACCTCCGCCAGTTTATTGCCTGGCAGCTCCGAAATTGTGTTAGCTGCATTGTGGTATCAGGGCTATGACCTTTGGTTATTGTGGTTAGTGGCTACCTTAGCAAACGGTGTTGGATCTTTATTGAATTGGTGGTTAGGGTCGCAAGTCAGCCGGTTCCAACATAAACGCTGGTTTCCGGCCAGCCCCGAGCAACTGCAGCGGGCACAGCAGTGGAGCTACAAGTTTGGCCCTTATGCGATTTTGTTCAGTTGGCTGCCAGTGGTCGGGGACCCGTTAACTGTGGTTGCCGGCATTCTGCGTTATCCGCTCTGGCAATTTATCCCGCTAGTGCTGATTGCCAAAGGGGCGCGCTACGCGGTGTTATTGCTGGCCGCCGATACGCTTTTAAAAGGACTGGTCTGATGCAGACAGGATTTAACAAATGGCCGGTAACTCTGATGTTGCTGGCTTTACTGCCTATAAGTGTTTCCGCAGCTTCGGCTCAGCAGCAAAGCTGGCAGGATATTCCGCAGCAACAGCTGGTGTATCTGCAATTGAGTGACGGCGATAAAAATATCGGTCAGGTGGTGTTGCAGCTCGCTGACCCATTTACACCACAAACCAGTGCACGTTTTCGTCAGCTGGTGCAAAACAGATTCTACGACGGTTTGCCGTTTTACCGGGTCATCGACCAGTTTGTGCTGCAGGCAGGTCTGCCGGAAAACGAAACACATCCGGCCAAACTGACGAAAACCTATCCACCATTACCAGCAGAATTCAGCTGGCCAATCCGTAGCAGCGACCCATACACCGCAGTACAAAGCGGCGACCTACTGGCGGATGAAACCGGTTTTAATCAGGGCTTTGCAGTGGGGCGTGCCAAGGGGCGGGAGTGGCTTATTCATTGCCCTAATCTGGTCAATATGGCGCGTGGTGCGGACCCGGCCAGTGCCACCACCGACTTTGCCATGATGCAAGGGCAGGCGCCGCGGCATCTGGACCAGAATATGAATGTGTTTGCCCGCGTGATTTGGGGCACTGAAGTGTTGAATCTGATTCCCCGGGGGGATAAAGCGACTGGCGGTATTTTGGGGGCGAAGGCGCGCCGCGGCGTCATTGTCAGCGCGCGGTCAGGCTCAGAGTTAGCGAAAAACGCGCAACTACCGCTGCAGCAGCAGTTAACCGGCAGCGACGATTTTCAGCAAATGCTGAAGCGCCGGCGGGCGCGGTCAGATGAGTTTTATCAGGATAAAGGCAACGGCAAACTGGATATCTGCTATCTCGGTGCGCCGGTACGGTTAAAAACAGCGCAGTAACAGCAGCCAGATGACAAAGCGCTGGCTGAGAGCCTTGCTTTGCGTCATCATGTGATAGCAAAAAATAACAGCAAAGGTAACTCAGTATGGAATACGCATTGTCCGCGGATGATATTCAAAAAGTCACTAAACTCGATGCCGAACAGCGCTACGAGTATTTTATTAATGCAGTGGCCGATCTGGAACAGATCTGGATCCTGACCGACGACGAAGGTTTTGTGCTGGTGACGGCCGAAGATGAACGTTGTATTCCGGTATGGCCACATGCTGAAGTCGCGAATCTGTGGATTGAAGGCGATTGGGCCAACTGTCAGGCACAGGCAGTAGATATTGCCACCTGGCTCGACAAATGGACTTCAGGCCTGGATGGGGATGAGCTGATGGTTGCAGTATTCCCGCACGCCGATGAACCGGGTATTGTGGTGGAACCGGGTGAATTGGCTGAGACGCTGCTGGAAGCGACCCAGGAAGAAAACGAGCACTGATCATTTTGTGCGCACGCTATTGATAACAATTCGCAATACTATTACAATGAAAGCCGTCACCAGGTGCCGGAGTTCATATGTACGTTTGTGTTTGTAAAGCTGTCACTGACAAGACTATCCGCGCGCACGTTGCTGAGGGCATGACCTCGATGCGCGAGATGAAACAATGCCTGGGCGTTGGCAGTCAGTGTGGTAAATGCGTGCAGACCGCTCAAGATGTGCTGCAAAAGAGTTTGCAGCAACAACATTCCGCCTTACATATTCCTTGTCAGGTGATCATGCAAAGACCGGCTGCTTAAGCCGGTTTTTTGATTTTATATGCAGTGAAACTGCATTTATATTGATTGAGCCGCATTTTTTCTGCCGGAGCCGCGCAAAAAAGGGCATAATAAGCCGTCGTTTTGCCACTTTCGAGGTTCCAGATGGCTCAGGCCCATACTCCTATCCGCACTGTCGCTGTCGTCGGCGGCACTCATGGCAATGAATTTTCCGGTATTTACCTGGAAAAGCGCTATCGTAACCAGCCAGAACTAATGGCCCGCAGCAGCTTCAGCTGCAAAACCTTATTTGCTAATCCAGAAGCGCATCAGGCGAATAAACGTTATCTGCACAGTGACTTAAACCGTCAGTTTAAAACCGCTGATTTAGCCAATCCGTTGCTGACCAACTATGAACAAAGTCGTGCCAAAGTGATTAACGCCGAGCTTGGCCCAAAAGGCGCAGCGAAAACCGACTTTGTCATTGATTTACACAACACCACCAGCAATATGGGCGCTTGCCTGATCCTGACCCAACCGGGCCGCATTTATAACCTGCTGGCCGGTTACATCCGGTTAAAGATGCCGGAAGCGGTGATTTCGCGTGATGAAGACCATTTTGCCGCCGAAGACCACGCGCTGCTCTGCACTGTGGGTACTTATGGCGTCATTGTTGAAGTCGGGCCGCAGCCGCAGTCAGTGTTACGTCAGGACGTGCTGGAGCAGATGCATGAGATGACGCAGCATATTCTGGATTTTATTGAGCTTTACAACACTCATGCTTTACCTGAATTGCCAAAACGGGTGGAAGCCTTCCGTTATCTGCATTCGATAAAATTACCGTTATCTGCCAGTGGTGAGCGCCTCGGCATGGTGCATAAAAATATCCAGGACCGCGACTACCACCCGATAGAACCAGGTGCACCGCTGTTTACCCTGTTTGAT
>CBFGPY010000362.1:0-4018 GCA_965650755.1 uncultured Chromatiaceae bacterium
AGCAAAAAGCCGATGGCGAAGGTGCCGACCACGCCGATCTTCAGCTTTTCCTGTACCTTGCGACCGGAAAAATAATCTAACAGCTGGGCGATGCGGTCAAAAGACTCATTGAGCACCGGCAGCAGCGTTTCACCTTCCGGCGTCAGCGCCAGACCACGTGGAATACGTAAAAACAGCGGGCAATTCAATTGATCTTCCAGCAGTTTTACCTGCTGACTGACCGCCGAATGCGTGACATTCAGCTCGATGGCGGCATGAGTAAAACTTAAATGCCGGGCGGCGGCTTCAAAGGCGCGCAGCGATTTTAGTGGAATGTAACGACGCGTCATGCAGCTACCTACGTCTTTGTGTAAGTTTTTCTAACAGCTGATGTGTAAATTAACCGTTTGTCGCCTGAAGTCAACTGGCGCAAGCTATCCATAGTGCGGGCCCGGCACTTCAATTCAACCAATTTATCTGCAAAGGAAATTATATGCATTACCGCAAAACCCTGATGGCGCTGGCCTGTGCCCTCTGTTGTGCCGGCCCGGTTCTGGCGCAAACTATTGAAACCGAAGCCGCACTGAAAACCGCTGTCAGCCAGCAAGTGTCACCGTTGATGCAACAACAGCAAATTCCCGGCATGGCCGTAGCAGTGCTGTGGCAGGGCAAAACGTATTTTTACAGCTTTGGTGCAGCCGATGTGGCGGCCAAAAAAGCCGTCACACCTGACACCTTGTTTGAACTGGGCTCCATCAGTAAAACTTTCGCCGGGGTGATTGGCGCTATGGCGCTGGAGCGTGGTGACATCAAATTAAACGATCCGGTCGCCAAACATTGGCCAGCACTGACCGCCAAACCCTGGCAACAGATCAACATGCAGCATCTGGCGACTTATACCGCCGGCGGTTTACCGCTGTTTGTACCGGACAGTGCCTCCGATAAAGCCAGTCTGCTGAACTATCTTCAGCAGTGGCAGCCAGAATTTGCCCCAGGCACGCAGCGTGTTTATGCCAATACCAGCATTGGTTTATTTGCGCACCTGGCCGTCGCTGCCGGCGGCAAAGGTTATGGCGAAGTTTTTCAGCAGCTGACATCAGCACTGAAGATGCCAAACACTTACCTGCAGGTACCAGAGGCGGCACAGGCGCAATATGCCTGGGGTTATAACGAAGGCAAACCGGTGCATATTGGCACTGGCGTGTTGCTGGACGAAGCCGGTGGCGCTAAAGCCAGTGTGCGCGATTTGGCCACCTGGCTGCAGGCCAACCTGCAGCCGGAAAAAGTAACAGACCCTCTGCTTCGCGCCGGCATCGCCAAATCGCAGCAGCGTTACGCCAAATCCAAAGATATGTATCAGGGCCTGGGCTGGGAAATGCTGGATTATCCGGTATCTGTTGCAACTTTAACGGCGATGACCGCGCCTGAGTTTGTCGCCGGCACGGCCGCGACGGTGTTGGCGCCCCCAGCGCCGGCGGTGGCCAACAGCTGGGTACACAAAACCGGCGCCACCGGTGGTTTTGGTGCTTATGCCGCCTTTATCCCGTCCCGTCAGGTCGGCATTGTGCTGCTGGCCAATAAGCGTTACCCAAATGCGTTGCGGGTCGAAGTGGCGCACAAGGTACTGGAAAGCCTGAAATAGTCTTAGTTTCACGACCAGTTGCCGCGGTCTGTGTCACTGTCTTTGTCACGGTGCCGCGGCAACTGTTAGACTGCCGGCCATTCAATACCCGCTTCAGGAGCTGTGTTGTGGCTGCCACTTTGACCTTAGATGAGATTTTATTGCGCTTAAGTACCGAACAGCAGGTGTCGGAACATACTGAACAGTTGTTGTTTCCGGCCGATGCGCTGCTGGCCGCGAAAAGTCAGTGGGCGGAGTTCTGGCCGCATATCGCCGCATTGATGCAGCGGATGCAGGCAGATGAGGAATTATCTGACGAAGAATATCAGTTGCTGTTTTACGGCGTGATGCTGCTCGCTGATGTGGCGGATGTGTCCAAAGCCCCGGCTTTTATGCAGTGGGTGGATACCAAAGACGGCTTGGGCTCAGATTTGGAATACACCCTCGGCGACGCCATGACCGAAGATCTGGCGACTATGTTGTTTGTGCTATCAGCCGGTCAGCAGTCGCCACTGCAGCAACTGCTGCTCAGTGAAAAAGCCGGTATTTATGTCAAAGCTGCTGCGCTGGCGGCGTTATTTGCCCAGCTGGAACTGGCAGAGCAACAGGGCCTGGCGCCCGATACTGCAGCGCTGCTTCCGCTTTTACAGCAAGTGATTGAAGTTGCTTCCAGCCATGGCCAGAAATTTGTGCTGGCCGAACTCGCCATCTGGTGTATCACTTTTGACCTGCAACAGTTGAAACCGCGTTTTGAACTGCTGCTTAGGCAGAACAAAATTGATTTGTCGGTGATTAGCAGCCGGGAAATCAGTCGCTGGCAGCTGGCAGACAGTGAAAAACCGCTGGCATCTGGGCTGGTCCGTGAGCAGTTTGATGTGATGTCGTTACAGCATTGGCTGGCCTTTCAGCCAGACAGCGCAGAACCAACCGCTGAACCTGCGGCAATGGTCAGCGCCGCCACGAACAAGGGTTTGGTTGGCCGCAACGATGCTTGTCCTTGTGGCAGTGGGAAAAAATACAAAAAATGTTGCCTGAACTGAGTTTCGGGCAATCGGTAGCCCGTCACCATCACTGCGACGTTGTCGTCGTCCGCCACTAATTAAAAAAACTTGACTGTGCATATCTGTATATATACTGTGTATGTACGGATATGCACAGTTATGCCTGCATTGAGGGAAACGCATGAGCTATGGCTTGTTTCTGTCCGCGACAGACAAGAAACCGATGTACCTGCAAATTGTGGAACAAATCACCAGCAAAGTGCTGCTGGGCGACTGGCCGGCGCAGATGGCGTTGCCGTCTATCCGCGAGTTAGCGGCAGATACGCAGGTCAGTGTGATCACGGTCAAACGGGCTTATGCCGAACTGGAGCAAGCCGGGGTGATAACGACGCATGCGGGCCGCGGCTCTTTTGTCTCGGCGCAGCCGGATTTACAGCAGCAACTGCAACAACAGGAACTGGCGCAGCTGTTAAGCACAGCCGTGTCGCTTGCCCGACAACTGCAGTTAACTGACGCCGAATTGTTCGCGCAACTGGAGCAGCAACTGGCGCGGCCCATAGAGCAGTGATTACTGCGGCAAATGCAGCAGCCCGGCCGCTGCGCCGCCAACCAAGAAGGACCAACAGCATGCAACAATTTGCTTTTGAAATGCAGGATATCAGCATTCGTTATCCGCATTTTGTGATGGAAAACCTGAGCTTATCCTTGCCGAAGGGGCAGGTTCTTGGTTTGGTTGGGGTCAATGGCGCCGGCAAATCCACCACCATCCGGATGCTGATGGGATTGGTCAAACCCGATGCGGGACAAATCAATGTGCTGGGTTACCAGCTGCCAGCGCAGCAAGTACAGGCAAAATATGCAATTGGTTTTGCTTCAGACGATATGCGTTTGTATAAAAGCCAGACTTTACAATGGCATATGGATTTTATTCAAAGTGTCTATCCGCAGTTTGACCCGGCCTATGCCAAAGACTTGTTAAAACGCTTTGAGTTGATTGGCGAACAAAAAATAAATGGCTTGTCGCATGGTCAGCGCGTCAAAGCCTGTTTGTTACTGGTGCTGGCCAGAAGGCCAAAACTGCTGGTGCTGGATGAACCCACGACAGGGTTAGATCCGGTAGCACGCGACGAAGTGATCAGCGAGCTGGCGGAGATCCTGCGCGACGATGAGCGCAGTGTGTTGTTCTCGTCGCACAATACCCACGATATTGAAAAACTGTCTGATCAAATTGCCTTTTTAGATCGCGGTAAGTTATTGGCTTTGCAGGATAAAGAAACTTATTTAGACAGCTGGAGCCGCTTCAGATGCCAGCTGCCGCCCGGCAGCGCGGTTGATGTCGCTGGTGTCGTGAGTATCCGGCAGCAGGGCCAGCTGGCGGAAATTATTACCGACCAGAATAACCAGGATTTTCCGCTGC
>CBFGPY010000363.1:0-4017 GCA_965650755.1 uncultured Chromatiaceae bacterium
AACACCACCATCATCGATGGTGCTGGCAGCCAGGAAGCGATTGACGCGCGCGTTAAACAAATCCGTCAGCAAGTGGAAGATGCCACTTCTGATTACGACAAAGAGAAACTGCAGGAACGTCTGGCCAAACTGGCCGGTGGCGTTGCGGTGATCAAAGTCGGTGCTTCTACCGAAATCGAAATGAAAGAGAAAAAAGCCCGCGTTGAAGACGCGCTGCACGCCACCCGTGCTGCCGTTGAAGAAGGTGTGGTCCCTGGCGGTGGTGTTGCGCTGGTACGTGTTGCTGCCAAACTGTCTGAGCTGCGTGGTATCAACGAAGACCAGAACCACGGTATCAAAATCGCGCTGCGCGCGATGGAAGCGCCGCTGCGTCAAATCGTTGATAACGCCGGTGAAGAGCCGTCAGTTGTCGTCAACAACGTGAAAAATGGTGCTGGTAACTACGGTTACAACGCAGCTACAGGCGTATACGGCGACATGCTGGAAATGGGTATCCTGGACCCAACCAAAGTCACCCGTTCTGCGCTGCAGTTCGCGGCATCGGTCGGTTCACTGATGATCACCACTGAAGCTATGGTGACAGAGCTGCCGAAGAAAGATGCGCCAGCAATGCCAGATATGGGTGGCATGGGCGGTATGGGCGGCATGATGTAATGCCCGTTGCTGTGGGTTAATTCACAGCGCTATTATCGGAAAAGACAAACTCGGCAAATGCCGGGTTTGTTGTTTTTTACGATCTGAATTTTTCAGTGTAGCTGTGGCAGGATGGCCTGATACAGCACTAACAGAGAAAAAGCACCACAGCGGGCTGTGGTGCTTTTATTATTGCAGAAAGTCAGACCGCGTTATTTTGTACGGCGACGCAACAGAGCCAACGGGGCTAACAACAAGGCGAACCAGCCTAAACTACCACCACTGCTGTTCTTCGTTGGTGTCACGACAACCGGCGCCGGCACGTCATTTACTTTCACTGTGACTGTCGATTTAGTGGTGGCTGTACCATCGGTGACGGCAACTTCAAACACTAAATTCTCAGAACCTGAGGTAATCGACGGTGCTGTCACAGATGCTGTCGCCGTAGCGGCATTGGCCAGCGTCGCAGCAGTGCCGCTGAGTTGCTTCCAGCTGAAATTCAGCTTATCTGCAGCATCGCGGTCGGTTGCAGTCGCTGACAGGGTGAAAGTGCCGCCTTCGTTAACTTCAGTCACGCTGGCTTTGACACCTGATAATAACGGAGCACGGTTATCACAGGCGACTGAATCACCGGCTACTACAGTGTGGAATACTGGAGATGTGATATTTTTGAATTGCACATTATCAATATACCAACCTGATTCATTGGAGTTTGAATCAGACACTGCGCGGAAGCGGAACTTCACCTCGTTGCCGTTCAGTGCGGCACCAAAGTTTAGGGTTTCGGTGCGGCCAAAGGTTGATGAACCCAGTGCTACATCTGGATCCATAATCCCGGTGAAAGCTTTACGGCCAGGTAGTAATTCTTCCAGAGTGTCTGTATATCCCTGGCTGCTGAACGCAGCATATTGCACTGGTGCGCCGGCGGCACTGCGAATTACTTTTGTGACGTCAGTCCAGGCTGAACCGTTGATGCTGATTTCTACCACACCACCGTCGTAGCCTTCTTCGAATTCGAAGTAATGCCAGAAACTCATTGTGAAGTCGCCAGCGTAGCCGACAGTAAATGGCTTCGTTTCGTATACAACATCAGAGGTAAAGCCGTTATTGGCAATATGCATGTATTGCTTACCGACCGGATGACCTTTACTGGCAAAGAAGCTGGCGTATGTCGGATCTAACTGACGGCTTTCTTTTGCCAAATCACCACCGATTAATACTTTTTCACTGAAGTTATTCAGTGTTGCCAGAGTTTCCATGTCATCGGTACTCTGCATGTTCGTGGGTGCCACTGTGGCATACGCCAGGTTCACCCGCTCAGTCAGACTGTAAGTGCTGGTGACTATGGTTTCACTGACTTCAGGGAACGACAGTTTCAGCGTCAGCATATCGCCTGGTTTTGCACCTTCCAGTTTAAATGACAACGGTGCAGTAGTTGCTGAAGACATGACTTTCAGTTCAGGTAATGTCACAGCGCCGCCATTGGCGAAAGTCACCTGATGACCACTGGTTACTTCAACTTTACCTTTAAGATCTTTGAGGACTGCTGAACCTTTATTGGTCACATTGAACTGTACAGTGGCAGTTTCACCGTTATCCAGTGTGTTGTTGTTAGTACAGAAACCCGTGGTAGCATCGCTGAAAGTTTTGTCCAAATTGTGAGCAGTGACATTAAAAGTGCTCAGTTCGGTTTTGTAAGACTCGACGACGCCTGTGTGTTTCGGATCGTCGCGTTGTGGTGATACCGCCCCCAGACCCATACCGCGGTCGGCAAATGCTTTGAGGATCACTTTGTAATCTTCCGGATCTTTGGCATATGCCGCGGCAAGTATTGCATCACGTGCTTCGGTATAGGTCGGACCTACCGGGGTCAGTTTGTAGCCATTGACCAGGTAGCCCATCATCCTATCTTTGGCTTTGTCGTAATCTTTGTGATAGTTCACCAGACTCACGAAACTCTGCCAGAGCATCTGGGCCCAGACTGAACCCGCTGAGTGCACTTGTGCCGCGCCAGTGTTGGTATCTTGTACTGTGAAGTACTGATTGGTATCGCCCAGACCAATATGCTTAAAGGTTCGAGGGTTAATTTCCAGACTATTTCCGTTCGGGAATGAACGGATGCCGTAATAGAATGAATCTACATAGCTGATAGCAGCATAAGCGCGTTGCATTTTGTCATTGCCTGGCAGTTTCAGATCAGATGCGTCTGACACCATCAGCAGGGCATGGAAATCACCCCAGCCTTCGCCCATAGAGCGACCCTGATTGTTATACAGACCATTGCCGTTACCGACCAGGCGGTTGCTGATGTAATGACCCCATTCGTGCGAGACGATGGCATTATCCCAAGAGCTGTCTTTATACGGCTTGTTGTTAAACATCTTGATGTTAACTGCTTTACCTGCAGCAATTGCATCATAAATGGCTTTACCTTCAGCCTGAGAAATACCTACGCTTGGAATATTGATAGTTGCATCTGTACCACCCATACCCGGCAGGCCTGCCGCTGAGTTATTGACAATTACAACACCAATGGCGCCGGCCAGCTGAGCATTTTTTACTTTCACTGTGAAGGTACAAGTACCGCGGTCAATTATGGCAATTTTACCTGCTACATCGGCAGGCACTGCAGCCTCAGTACATCCATCACGGGTAGGAGCTGCAGTGTCTGTGAACGTCACAGCCTGACCTTCCAGCGAGAACTGGCCAGGACCAAAGCTTGCACCTTGCATATTCGTCAGTGGGATAGCAACACCATCTGCTGTTTTTGCGCTAATACCTAAATCTTTACCAAATAAGGCGTCTTTGCTGGCCCAGAGATACATTTGCATCCGCGGAGAGCGACCGTCCGCCGGCGTTGACATATTGGCGTTATCGAAGCCCGAGTTATCCTGAACTTCAGCCATGATAGGGTCGCCTTCAACACCGCCACGGCCATAGTTAACAAGCTGAGCATTGCCGGCTTTTTCGTCAAAACCGTAGTCATAGAACTGGTCGTGCAGGTAGTTATTCATGTAGAACAGGTTGACGATTGACGCTTTGCGGTTGTTTACCGAAGATTCTGGTTCACTGGTCCGGTATTTGTAATCAAATACCAGAGGGCCCGTGGTTTCTGCTGCAAAGTCACCTGTGGTAAAACCGTTTGGAGCTATCGCATCAACGTAAGCAAATACGTTGTTACCGGACGTGATGGTGGCATCACTTTTTAACCACAGATCTTTAGATTTGATAGGACCATGTGCAACTTTTACCAATGGCGCAGCCAGGTACGCGGTGGCATCAACCTGCTCCGCTGATTCGGCTGGGACTACATTACCGTGTGGGCCATCCCAAGGGCGACCGTCAGCGTTGGCATATACACGGTATTCAAATTCGCCTGCATGA
>CBFGPY010000364.1:0-4009 GCA_965650755.1 uncultured Chromatiaceae bacterium
CGGCTCGCCCTGCGCGACCTGCGCCGGCGCGCCGGTGCTGGCGAATTTCTGCTTTGCGCTGGCGGACAGTTCGGTCAACAACCTGATTGGCGTGCGGCCGGAAGTGGTGCCATTCAGCGTCAATCTGACGCTGATGCTGTTAGCGCCGTTCTGGAGTTTCCTGCTGGCCTTTGTGTTGTTGTCCGCTTACCTGGTGCTGCATACCATCAAATTAATGTTGTTGGTGATGCTGCGTCCGCTGGGTGTGCGCAGCCATCATTTGCAGGATGGCAGTTATCCGAAATTGTCACTGGCCGCCCGCTTATGTTTTCTGCCGGTGGTGTTCACTTACATGGGCGCGGCGATGACGGGGTATGTCACTGGCGACACTGCGGCGATTGATTTGTTCCGAGAGTCATCAGCGGCACAGGTTCAGCCTGCAGAGGCTGTAGTAGCCCAGCGAACAGAACCTGGCGATGATAATGAACAAACTGAGCCCGAAGTTAAAATGTTTGGCGGGGAGATCTCGGGTTTATCTGGCATTAACCCGGAAGTCCGCTGGATTAACCGCTCAGTGGCGTGGTTTTTATATCAGATTGAAAGTCTGAGTAAATCGCAGTGTGTGATGCAGGGCGCAGAACATCTGGTACATCTGAACGACTTCGAAGTACTGGTGATCACGCCGGATCCGCAGCAGCCTTATGGTTACCGTTATCAGGTCAGAGCCTGCGGTTCGCCTTATTTACCGGATCTAAATCGCCGGCCGGTATCAGCAAAGGCATCATAACTGCGGTCATGCTGACTGCGGGTAGCTCCATAACTTCGTTTCGTCCAGTCAAAAGCCGCATTATGCGGCTTTTTGTTTTTTTATCAGTACTTTGACAGCCCGCTACCTGCTTTCTATACCTTTGAACAAGCAGGAACACGGAGGTGCGCAATTGACGGGAAAATTCATTTCGTTTTGTGGCTGTTTGTCGTTTTCTGCTGCTACCATCGGTGCTGATTTTAGTCAGCAATTCAGTGTGATCAATGATAATTCATGGTTATCCGGTTATCAGGATCAACAGTCCCAGGCCTCACGGGCTTTGTTTACCTGGGATCTGCAGCTGGAGGCCGGATCGCAATGGCTGGTCGCTTCCAGTCTGAAAGCCTTTCGTGGCCGCAATGGTGAATTGCTGACCGGCAATATCCAGGGCATCTCCAATATCGATGCGGCGCAGTTCAGTAAAATCTATGAACTTTATGTGCAATATAAATTTGACGACAACAGCCGGCTTAAATGTGGTCAGGTTGATGCGAATCTGGAATTTGCTTTTGTGCCGGTGGCCGGCGGCTTCATCTCGCCGCCTTTAGGCATTACGCCCACAGCCATTGCGTTACCGACTTATTATGATCCGGCCGCATCCTGCAGTGTTTTTTACGAACCTGAGCATGGTTTTCAATGGATGGCTGGTTTGTTTGCCGGGCAAGACCATACGAATTTTTCATCGCAGTTTATGGTCGCTGAAGGCCGTTATGTCACGGCAATTAGCCGGACTTCTTATGGCTACTGGCACCATCACGGTGACTGGACCACGTTGAATGATCAACAGTTAAGGGCGATTTCTGGTTGGTATCTGAATCACCAGCACCAGGTCAGCGACCAATTGATGTTGTTCGCTGTCTGGTCAGGCCTGAATGACGACGTGGATGTTCTGCACCAACACCGGATGGTTGGGCTGGTCTGGCAGTTGCCGCTGGAGGGACATCAGCTGGGGCTGATGCACAGCACTGTGACGGCACAGGACCGGCAATCTGAGCAAATGATGGAAGGGTACTGGCAATGGTCAGTCAGCCCAACAGTACAACTGCAGCCTGGTCTGCAATGGATACAGCATATTGATCCGGCGTTGGATGCCAGTTTGGTGACCACGCTGCGGCTGGTCGCGCAATTCTGAAGGGAGAACATTATGACATTGCGGCAAAAAGCGAATTACGGGCTTTGGCTTATCTTTACTTTGTTTGTAGCGATAGCCGGTGTCGGCTGGTGGGGAAATCAGCAACAAGGGCAGGTTTTGGCCCGTACAGTCCAGCAGGCATGGCCGGCAATGGAAAATTCCGGCACGGCAGTGCGTTTGGTCGATGAGCAGTTGTTTTCAATGGAGCAATTACTGCAGGGATTGCCGGTTGATGCTTCGGCAATGTCACAGCGTGACCAGCAACTGGCAAAGACAATCAGTGTGTTGGCAAAGAATCCTCTACCGCAGGCCGATTTGCTGCGCCAACTGCAGGCTGCACTGGGTCAGTTTGTCCAGACACAGCAGCAGCTGACTGAGCAATTTAACCTCTACCGTCAGGAATTATCCGGTCTTGACAAAACTGTGGCCCAAATTGTTGAAATCGGTGAGATTGTTGAAGAGGTGGGGGACAGTCAGGTTGAGACGCTGACACAGGCGCCGCGTCAGGCAATTAGCTGGGAAGGTGGGCTGCAACGTAAATGGGATGCCGCCGATGGCGGGATGGAAGCCAATATTGGGTTTTTCCGGCAATTATATTTTTTGGAGCAAATAAAACGGCAGGGGCCAAAAGCTGAACTACTGAAAGAACTGCAGGATTCAATCGCGTTTCAGCAAGACGCCGTTGATGGTTTGGTGGCAACAGGGCTGTTTACCATGGCCGCACCGAAACATTTTGCCGGGGCTACACTGGGAGATGCTTATCTGCAATTGTTTGATGAGCATAAACTACATGTCCAGGCAACGCTGGATGCGCTGGTGAAAATGCAGGAATACCAGGTGCAGTACCGGTCGGCCAGCACGACTCTTGTGGCAGCATTAAGTGATCTGCAGCAGGCATTGGATACCAGCACGGACGAAATTGTGGCACAGGGGCCGGCAACGTCGGGTTATGTCGCGAGATTGTTGCTGATCACCGGCGGCATCACCTTAGTGTTGTTAGTGCTGATTGGCACCTATGTGCGTAAAGGCATGCTGGCTCAGTTACATCAGGTCGCGAAAAACTTACATGATGTCGCCAGCGGTGATGGCGATTTAACCCGCCGGCTCGAAGTGAAAAGCGATGACGAACTTGGGCGGATCGCCGAAAACTTCAATGTATTTGCCGGCAAAATTCAGCACATTGTCCAGGATATTCACCACAGCGCGCAGGTATTGATTGACGCCAGCTCACAAAGCCAGCATTTGTCGCAGCACCTGAAACAGGAAGCCGAAGATACAGAGCAACATAGTGCCGGTCTTGCCAGCGCGATGCAGCAACTTGACCATTCGGCGAAGGATATCGCGGATCGATGCGGTATTGTGGTGCAACAGTCACAGCAAACTTCCAGTGCGGTATTGCAAGGTAATGCAGCCATCCATGGCACTATCAGCCAGATGCAGCAAATGAGCGACACAGTGCACCGTTCTGCCAGTGCTTTGGAGCAGCTGACAGCTAAAGCGGAAAAAATTGATCAGATTGTCGGCGTGATCCGCGGTATTGCTGAGCAAACCAACTTACTGGCACTGAATGCAGCTATCGAAGCTGCACGCGCCGGGGAGCAGGGGCGTGGTTTTGCCGTGGTGGCGGAAGAAGTGCGGAATCTCGCGCAGCGGGCCGAATCCTCGTCTGCTGAAATTTCCGCGGTTATTGCCGAAATTCAGCAGGAAACCCGGTTATCCCATCAGCAAATGCAACAATCAGTATTATTGGCTGATCAGAGTATGCAAGCCTGTGAGCTGTCGGGGAGCGCATTGGCTGCGGTACAGGATCAGATCAAATCGGTGGTTGAGCAAATTAACCGAATGTTTAATGCCACCTCAGAACAGGCACAAACTTTAAGCCAGATGCTGCAGCAAATTCGTGAAGTTGCCTCGCTGGCATCAAATTCCAGTCAGGAAGCGGGCAGTGCGTTGCAGCTGATTGATGGCATGCAGGGCCGGGCGCAGGATCTAAACCGGCTGGTCGTACAATTCCGTTTCTGACATTGCCGGCTGCGGTAAGACGCTTTTACCGGTTTGTTCAGCGCGCCAAACGCTGTCAGGGCTTGCCGGCG
>CBFGPY010000365.1:0-3980 GCA_965650755.1 uncultured Chromatiaceae bacterium
AGTGGCTGTCGCTGTATGTTCAGCCTGTGGCTGCGCTTTTTGCAGTTGTTGCAGCTGCTGGCCAAACGCCAGAGTTGTCTCCGCCGGTTTGTATGTCTGACCGGTCAGCAGCACATCAGCTGCTGCCATTGCTTGCCCCTGGCCAGTCTGTTGCTCTGCACCTGATTGCTGTTGTTGCTGAGTCGTCTGATTCACTGCTTTTAAATGCTCGGCAAAGGCGTTGGCCGCAGGCGCTTTTTCAAGGCCTGCGGCGGCGGCATTGCGATTGGTATTCACTGGTGCAGCCTGGGCCTGCACGGCCATTGTCGCTGGTAATTCCGGCTCAGGCAGTTCAGTGCTGACAGCACTGTCTGGCAATACCACAGCTGATGGCTGATTGGCGGTTTTAGCCCCTTGCTGGGTCTGTGGTGATTGTTGGGCCGGTGTTGCAACCTGCTCTGCTGCGGGTTCTTTAGATGGGCCGGTTGGCGCTGTTTTGACGGCATTCTCATCAGCAGTGTCGTGAGCTACTTCACGCACAGCGGCTGATTTGCCTGCAGCTTTTAACGCACTGCTCTGCTCTGCGTGCAGTTGATCAGGCTTTGTTGTTGATTTGGTTGTTGTTGAGTCAGCTGCCACAGGGCGCTGCGCGCCTCCTGCTGCAGCAGGCAATAATTCGTGGGTAGCCTTGTCGTCCACGGTGGTCGACGCCTCAGTGTCTGTCGCCACGGTAACGGTACTGTCCTGCTCAGCAGCCGCCGAAATAGTGAAGCCTGCAGCTGCCAGTTCCTGCGCTGTCAGTAATGCCTGCTCAGTCGTCAGAAGTGTGGCCTGCCCGGCCTGTTGCTCTGAGTTGGTATCGACGGCTGCGGCTGGGCCGGCAGTTTCTGCAGTGATCGCGGCTTTAGCCGCGTCAGCGGTTGCCGCAGCAATAGCAGATGCTGTCGAATCAATGTCCGGGGTTTCTGTTGATAGCTGCAGTGTCAGATTATGGTCTGTATCCGCTAATTCTGAACTGTCTGCCGTCACGGCCGCATCAGTATTGTCATTGCCACCGGTTTTATTGGCTTGTAGTGCCGGCCCGTAGCTTTTGGCTTTTTCGATGATGTCAAACCAGGGCTTATCTTCGGTTACCGTACCGGTGAGTTCAGCTTCGTTCTCAGCTACGATCGGTAAACCTTGTAAAGGGTCATCCACCCAGACTCTGCCGTCTTTTGCACTGGCCGCTTCGCTATCTGCGGCAAGCTTCTGCCGGGCGGCAATCGCTTCCAGCAAGGCCGGGTCTACCGCTCTGGTATCCTCAACCTTAATAGGCGGGGTTAATTCCTGTTCACTCAGTTCATCTGCCAGTTTCAGGCTGAAACTATCGACGGCGCCCTCTTCCGGTGCCGGCGCGGTATTGAGCACCGACTCAGCGCCAGGGCTGCCCAAAGTCAGATTGATACTGAGGTTCATCATCTTGTCTCCGGCCGCGTGGTTCGCGGGCTTAATGCGGTTTATTCGTCAAACTTTGACAGACTTATACAAATTTCACGCCAGACTGGCTGAAATCAGACGCCTTGCTGCTGCAGACGGCGGAAAAACTGCTGGGTAGCAATTTCATCCAGCAGCTTTTGCTCCAGCCGGTTTTGCCGTTGCTGACTGGCAGCCAGTTCTTTATCGATCAGTAACTCGATGGCTTTGCGCTTTTTCTGCATGGTGAGCCATGCGGTGCGGCGCATATCAACCACGCGCTGCGCCTGTTGAATTTGCAAATTTTGCTGCTCCAGCGCCTGATCCAGTTTGGTAATAAAATTCAGATACTGATTAAACTGGCGGCTTTGCACACCCTCGGCACCACGTTGTTGCGTCTGGCGGATATAGTCGGTTCGATAGTCAGCGAGGCCCTGATAACGGTCATTGCAGGTCTGCAGAAACTGTTGTGCCTGCACAAAATTAGCCAGCAGCTTTTCTTCTTTTTCTTTTTGGACCTGGACTAATAGTTGTAGTTGTTTCAGCGCCATACTTAAAAGCTCCGGTTCGCAGGTAATAAGGTATTGAGCCCTGCCAGACATTCGTCATAAGGCACCACATCGGTCATGCCCTGTTGCAGGAAACGGTTGATTTTTGGCATCAGACTAATGGCCTGGTCCAGCATTGGATCTGAGCCTTTGACATAAGCGCCAATGGAAATTAAATCTTTGCTCTGACTGAAACTGGCATAAAGCTGCTTAACAGCACGTGCCAGCTTCTGGTGTTCCATACTGGTCACCGCCGGCATGACCCGGCTGATCGAGCGTTCGATATCAATGGCCGGGAAATGGCCACTGTCCGCCAGCTGCCGCGACAACACAATGTGACCGTCCAGAATAGCCCGGGCCGCATCGGCGATCGGGTCCTGCAGGTCGTCGCCTTCCGACAACACGGTATAAAATGCCGTAATGGACCCCTGACCTTCCCCACCATTGCCGGCGCGTTCCACCAGCGCTGGTAACTTGGCGAATACGGAAGGCGGATAACCTTTAGTCGCCGGTGGCTCGCCAACCGCCAGCGCGATTTCCCGCTGCGCCTGCGCATAACGGGTGACGGAGTCGAGCAGTAACAACACGTCGAGCCCCTGATCGCGGAAATACTCGGCAATTTGCACCGCGGTTTCGCAGCCTTTAAGGCGCATCAGGGGCGACACATCAGCGGGGGCTGCCACCACCACTGAGCGTTTGCGGCCTTCATCGCCCAGAATTTCGTCGATAAATTCTTTAACTTCGCGGCCCCGTTCACCGACCAGGCCAACCACAATGACATCGGCAGCAGTGCCGCGCGTCATCATGCCCAATAACACCGATTTACCAACACCGGAACCGGCAAACAGCCCCATGCGCTGACCTTTGCCAACGGTGATGATGCTGTTAATGGCACGCACACCAACGTCCAGCGGTTGTTTCACCGGCCGGCGATTGAGCGGATTAATCGGGTTTTTCTTTTGCCGTGCAAATTCGGTGGCGCGTACCGGCCCTTTACCATCGAGCGGGTTGCCGGCGCCATCAATCACCCGCCCCAGTAACGCCATGGTCAGCGGCACACCGAGATGGTCACTGAGTGGTGTGACCCTGGCCCCGGGGATGACACCAGTGATGTCGTCTTTAGGCATCAGAAAAATGCGGTCCTGGGCAAAACCCACCACTTCCGCCAGTAATGCACCATCGAACGTATCGACACTACAGGTTTGGCCTATGGCGGCACTGAGGCCGGTGGCTTCCAGCGTCAGCCCAACCACCCGCACCAGGCGGCCCGCCACCACAGGACGGTTTTGCCGGATATACTGCTGCTGTTGCTGCAGACGTCCGGCCAGGGCATTACGTTTGGATTCAAATGTCATGCTTTTGACACTTCACGGCAATTATTCAGTCTGAATGTCTGATTGCAGGAAGTGTTCCAGACTGTGTTGCAGGCGCTGTTTTAAGTTGCGCTCTACTGAGGACTCGCCGGCATCCACGCGGATGTCGCCGCGCTCTAACACAGGCTCAGCGCGCAGCTGCCACTGGCGTTCGGCTAAATCGTCGGCGTTGTAGTGTTGTTGGATCACGGCCAAATCTTCCGGATGCAGGCGGATTTGAATTTGACTGGCTTTGAGTGGCAGCGCGTCAATTGCCTGACGCAAGGTCTGCAGGATCACCTGCGGATTGGTTTTAACCTCCACCGCAACCACCGCCTGCGCCATGGCGACAGTTAAATCCAGCAGACTTTGCTCAACACGCTGGTCGACCTGTTGCAAAGGTTGCTGTAACTGCTCCAAGAGTACCTGTAGCTGCGCCAGCTGCTCGCGGATCAGGCCTTCACCCTCGGCAAGGCCGGTTTTGCGGCCTTCGGCCTGACCTTGCTGCAGGCCATCCTGATAACCTTGCTCCCGGCCTTCGGCATAGCCCTGACTAAAACCTTCTTCTTTACCCTGCCCCAGGCCCTCGTCATAAGCGGCCTGACGGATTTGTTCGATATCTTCCGCGGTCAGCGGCTTGATCTCTTCT
>CBFGPY010000366.1:0-3979 GCA_965650755.1 uncultured Chromatiaceae bacterium
AGCGCCGTCAATGGCAGGGCAGCGAGCAGCACCAGGCGGCTTCGCACTTTTAATTGATTAAACATGATCAATACCTCGGAATTGACGTCGTGATTTCGCTTTTTGAGCATAGCTCAGCAAGGTGAAAAACACCTTGTGCCAACATGGGCTGCCCGCGGCAAAGTTTGCGTTTGTGAAGAAATTTCAGGATGATAGCTAAAACCCGCAAGCTTCCATCGACAAGGACTTCCCTATGACAGATTCTATTCTTGCCTCTATCGCCGGCTTACCGGCTTTTCTGAGTTTTTTCGTGTTAGCCATTTTGTTAGTGCTGCTGTTTTGCCGCTTTTACAGCTGGGTCACGCCACACGACGAATTTGCGCTGATCCGGGCCAATAATCCGGCCGCAGCCATCGCTTTTGTCGGCGCGCTGATTGGTTTTGCCCTGCCACTGGCCAGCGCCATCGAACATTCAATTTCTTTGGCTGATTGCGCAATTTGGGGGGCTTTTGCCCTGGTGATCCAAATCCTGACCTTTGTCGCTGTGCGTCTGACAGTGCGCCAGTTACCGCAACGGATCAGTGAAGGTGAAATTGCCTCAGGCATTTTCGCTGCCGGTTGCGCTATCGCGGTGGGCCTGATTAACGCCGCCAGCATGACATTCTGACGGAGGCATGATGAGCAAAATGACGAAACGCAGCCGCAAGGCGGCCTTGATCCTGATGGTACCAGCGACCGGATTTTTCCTCGCCAGTTGCAGCAGTGAAGAGCCTGTCACCAGCGCTGTGTATAAGGACGCCGATGAATGTGCCGCTTTTTACAACCCACCAGAAAGCTGCAAAGCCGAGTTTGCCAAAGCGGAAGCGCTGCATCAGCAAGTGGCGCCGAAATATCAGACGCAGGCCGAATGCGAAGCTGATTTCGGTGTCGGCAACTGCCCGCAATCTCAGCAACAACAAGCCAGTTCCGGCGGCTTTTTTATGCCGATGATGATGGGATTTCTCGCTGGCCAGATGCTGAATAAAAGCAGTTCAGCCAAACAATATGTTCCAACTCAGCCGCTGTATAAATCCAAAGACGATTTGTCGACCTTCCGCACCGCCAACAATCAACCAGTTGCGCGTCAGACTGGTCCGGTCAATGTGATGCCGTCCCGGATGCAGGTTGCGCCAGGCAAAATGGTTAATCGGGGTGGTTTTGGCGCTCAGGCACAGCGTCGCAGCGATCAGCAAAGCAGTTCATTCGGCGGATAGGATTATTGCGATGAAAAAAGTCCCTATCGCCGAACGGGCCGGCTGGCGTAGTTATGCCGAATCGGTTGGTTTTAATTTTCACACCTTTGACGGTGAACCCTACTGGGACGAATCGGCTTATTACCAGTTCAGCCTGCAGCAAATTGAGCAGGACATTGAAGAGCCAACGGAAGAGCTACACCAGATGGCTTTGTCGCTGGTCCCGGAAATTCTGGCCAGTGAACAGCTGTTACAGCAGCTGGATGTGCCTGAGTTTTATTGGGACTGGATCGCCGACAGCTGGCGTACTCAGCAGCCGCATTTATATGGCCGGTTGGACCTGGCTTATGACGGCATGGGCCCGGCCAAATTACTGGAACTGAATTACGACACGCCGACTTCACTGTACGAAACCGGATTTTTCCAGTGGGTCTGGCTGGAAGATCAACTGATGCGGGGCAAACTGCCACAAGGCGCCGACCAGTTTAATTCGCTGCAGGACCAGCTGGAACATCGTTTCGCCACGCTGAATTTGATGCAGCCGGTGTATTTCAGTTGTGTAGCCGACAATATCGAAGATAAAGGCACTGTGCATTATCTGATGGATATCGCCACTCAGGCCGGCATTGATGCACGGTTTCTTGGCCTCGATCAAATCGGTGAAATCAATGGTCAGCTGGTGGATACCGACAATTATCCGCTGCAGTCGTTGTTTAAGCTTTATCCGTGGGCATTTATGCTGCGGGAAGATTTTGGCGTGCACCTGAAAAGCAGCAACACCGCTTATCTGGAACCTGCATGGAAAATGTTGTTGTCTAACAAAGACATTTTACCGTTGTTGTGGCAGAAGTACCCGAATCACCCCAATCTGTTGCCGGCGTTTTTTGACAGCGAGCCGCAGAGCGCATTGACTAACGGCTGGGTGCGTAAACCTTTGTATTCCCGTGAAGGCGCCAATATTGAACTGGTTGATCACGCTGGTCAGCGCCTGAAAGTCGATGGCCCTTACCACGACAGTGGTTATATCCGTCAGGCCTTTCATGCTTTGCCAAAATTCGGTGACAGTTACACGCTGATTGGCTCCTGGCTGGTTGGTGACAGCGCCGCCGGCATCGGCATCCGCGAAGACAACTCACTAATCACCAAAGACAGCTCGCGGTTTTTGCCGCATATCATCCTCGATTAAGCTATAGTCGCTGTTGGTGGCCGTTCGTGCCGCCAGCAGCACGCTTGCTGAAATTTCAACCAAATCACCGACCTGCCAGATATCAAAAATTAATCAGATAAAAATCACTTTCTTGTCGGCCTGAAGATTTTGACAACGCTGTCATTTGTTTCATCTTGATGGCAGCAAAGCAGGCACTCTTCAATGGACAGCTCACACAAGGAAAAGTGCAAGAAAGTACCCCAGCGCCCGTCATGCTACTAAAAACAAAATAAATCTAAATCAACAGGCAGGACTTGATATGCAAATTCAAATGACACCGGCACGCCGGCTTGGCTGGCTGTGCGCCGTGCTGTATTGCACCCAGCTGCACGCTGCACCGGCTGCACCGGCGAAACCAGTACTGGGCTGGCAGGAAACCAATCTGACGTTACAAAACGGCAGCGTGAACGTCCCCATCCAGTGGAATATGTGGTGGGGGAACAACGGCAACCAATGGCAGTTATTACAAAATGGCGTCGTGGTACACAGTGCCAGTCTGACTGCCAAGGGCCAAAATGCGCAGAGCGGCAGTAAAACTGTCAGTGTGACCGCGGCCGGCAGTTATGAATATGTGGTGGCATTGTGTAATGTGGTGGGCAGCGAGCGCAGCTGCACGCAAAGTGACAAACGTCTGATCACGGTCAGCGGCAGCGGTGACCCGGGCACACCGGGTGGTTTTGATCCCTGGACACAGCTGAACTTTGCCGGCTGGCCAAAACCCTTACTGCAGCAAAATAAACCCTTTCAGAACACCAGCAACAAAATGGTCGGCGGTTATTTTGTCGAATGGGGCATCTATGGCAGAAATTTCCATGCCTATGATATTCCGGCAAAAAATCTGACGCATTTGTTCTATGGATTTATTCCGGTTTGTGGTGCCAATGACGCCTTAAAACGCGACAACCCGCAGGGCTACAGCGCGTTGCAGGCGCAATGTAAAGGCAAACCGGATCATAGCGTCGTGGTGCATGATAAGTGGGCTGCACTCGACAAAGCCTATGCCAACGACAAATGGGACCAGCCAATCAAAGGTCTGTTTGCCGAAATGTACCGGCTGAAAAAAACCAATCCGCATTTAAAAATTCTGCCTTCAGTCGGCGGCTGGACCTTATCCGACCCGCTGTACAAAATCGGCACTGACGCCAAAGCCCGCGCCATATTTGTCGCGTCCATCACCGACTTTATCAAAACCTATGACTTCTTCGACGGTGTTGACATCGACTGGGAATTCCCCGGCGGTGGTGGTGCTAACGAGCTGCTTGGCAGCCCACAGGACGGCGACGGTTTTGTGTTATTGATGAAAGACTTACGCACCGCATTAAACAATTTATCCGCAAAAACCGGCCGTACTTATCAGTTAACCGCAGCCATGAGTGGTGGGGTGGAAAAACTCAGCCGGGTGAATTGGGAAGCGGCTCATCCTTACATGGATTACATCAACCTGATGACTTACGACTACTACGGCGCCTGGAACGGCACCCTGGGTCATATGGCAGGCACTTATCCCAACAGCAATTCACCGATCAACGGGTTTTCAGCCGAGGAAGCGGTGAAACATCTG
>CBFGPY010000367.1:0-3975 GCA_965650755.1 uncultured Chromatiaceae bacterium
GACATCCAGCACCGACTCCGCCTCCGCCTGTTGTGCCAGATCTGCGTCGATTAACGCCAGCGCGGCGGCAACAGTCTCGCTATGCAAACAGGCGTTCAGCACCTCTGGCGCAAGCGTCGCTGCCGGGCTCACCGGCTGCGACGCTTTCCAGTCGGCATAAGGTTGTAAGGTGTCGGTCAGCAATTTCCAGTCAGCGCTGCTGATCGCGTCGACATTGCCCCACAAAGTACCGGCCAGCGACGCCAGACAAGACAGCGCATCGGCCCATTGCGGGTGCACACCCTGCGTCAGCGGTAACAAACCGCTGCTGTTAACACTGGCGAGCGGCAAGTGGCTGTCGGCGCTGTTACTGGCGTTGAGCAACTGGCGCGACAGTGCGGCATAATCTTCAGCGCTGCCGTTCAGCGCTGCCGTGGCATTGGCGTCATAAGCAGACAGCTGGCAGCGGATAAAATAGTCGGTCACTTTGGCGTGCAGGCTGCTGTGCAGCTGCCAGGCTTCATCGGTGGCGTCGCCGAGCACTTTGCTGACAGCGTCGCCTTGTTGTTGCCACTGGCAGAATTCCTGGCCTGCAGCAACAAACTGGTCCAGCTGTTCGCGATTAATGCCCGGCGCGCCGCTGCGGTCCGGTGTCTGAATGCCGAGTTCCAGCAGCGTGCTAATCAGTTGTTTCAGCGCGTCGCTGCCAGCCAGCTCCACCGTGATTACGCCATCGCCGTTTAGTTGATCGGCCGGGAAAATCAGTGCTAAATCAGCGGTGTCGGCCGTGGATAAAGCGGTCGCATCGGGTTTCCCGAGGTTTTGTAAAATTCGTTTCGCCGAGGCCAGCAATTTCTGCCCGGCTTCACTTTGCGGACAAATAGCGCTTAATGGCAGCTCGGTGCCGGTTAACAGCACTTCCGGCCGCTGCAGCACCGACAAGGCCCAGGCCACCGCCGCTTTGACTTCATCAATCCGTACCCGGCCATCATTGTCGCTGTCCAGATACGCCATTGTGCGGGGATCAAACTCCAGCCCCTTCACCGGGCAACTCAGCGCGGCCCACAGTTTTGGGTCCAGCGTCGCCAGCTGCTGCCAGTCTTCGATTTTGTCCAGCCGGACCTGATCAAAACCGCCGGAGCGGAAAAAACGCCATTGATGTGCCATGTAACTTTCCTTATGAAATGACGCGGCGCCAGCCAAACCCAAGTGGCGCCTGAAGCGGAGCTATCAATATTTCATTGTTTGGGCAGACCTGCAACTGATGCGGCAACGGATCTGTGCTTTAGCGTGGTGAAACGGGCCGGACCGGTATTTTAACGCCTCAGCGACACTGGGCCGGCAGGCGATAACCACGGGGGTTTGACGGATCAAAGCCATCGGTGAGAGTACAGAGAAATTGAATCAAATCAGCAATGTCGTTATCGCTCAGCCTGTCACTGCCATTGGCTTGCGGGCTGAATGGCGCGTGCTGAAGCGGTTGCCGCCAGAGTGCCGGCAAATCATGGTACGGCACATCGGGTTGATTTGTGGCGGTCCGGTAAATTCGTGCCGGTTGCACATCGCGCCAGCGGTAAAAATCCAGAACCTGACTCAGTTGCCGGTACACCCCATTGTGAAAATAAGCCTGGCGGATGGCCACATTGCGCAGACCCGGTACCCGGAAGGCGCCGCAATGTTCGGCAATCGCAGCCGTGTTGCGCATCGGGCCACAGATACCCAGATCATAAAAGCGGTGCTCTGCATTGTCGCCCTGATAGGCCCAGCCGCTCTGACCCGCAGTGGCTAAAGCGCTGTCAGTTTTGGTGTCCTCGTTGTAGGGGATTTGCCAGTTGCGGGGTACCGCATGGCGGACATAACTATGGTTGGTGAAAAGCTCCGGCTGGCCGGACTGGGTGAGGGTTGAGCTGTGGCAGGCCACGCAGTTACCACGTTGTGGATCGCGGAAGATGGCGTAACCACGGCTTTCCGCAGCGCTGAATTGTGCTTGTCCTTGCCCGACCGCATCAAATTTACTGTTAAATAACCGGAATGAAGTGTCTTGTTGTTCAAACGCAGCGATGGCCTGACTGACTTGTTGTACCAGCACAGTCGCATCTGTGGGCGTGGGAAATTGTTGCAGAAACGCCGAGCCGATGGGTTGCTGCAGAATACGCTGCATCAATTGTGCGGCGTCGGCGTTGGCCATTTCGTGCTTTGAAAACAAAGGTCCGGCAACCTGTGCGGTCAGATCTGCGGCTCTGCCATCGGCGAATTGACCACCAACAGGGGTTCCGCGTGCTGAACTGCTGGCAAGCGGCAGCGCCAGCGCTGACCAGGAAAAGGCCGGGGTGAAGCCCTGATAACCCAGGGCAGGACTGCGACGAAATCCAGCCACAGCACGGTTTATGCCCCCTTGCTGCGTCGGCGCTGATTCCGCAGGGCTATAACCAAAAGCCGGATGATGGCAGTCGGCACAAGTCTGAGCGTTTGCAGCAAGATCTGCACTGAAAAACAATATTTTACCGAGCTGCGCCAGTTTACTCAGTTGCGGCGGCAGCAGTGGCAGCGTGACTTGTTGTTGTACTTGCCGGCCCTGATCTGTGTAGAACAGCGTCAAGCGATCATTACCCTGACAACCATTTGCCGAATAGCTCTGTAGCCACTGCGGGCCGTCGGCTATCGGCGAACCACCCAGTGTAGCCAGATTTTGCCCGGCGCATTGCGAACTGATGCGTGGAGCAGGTACAGGCGCCGGCCAGAGTTGGCCACGGGCGTCAACTGGGGTCAGAACCAGTGTGGTCACGCTGTCTGCCGGCAGTGGCGACTGACTGAAACTCACCAGAAATTGCAGTTCGGTGGTGACCGGTGGACCAACATCATTGCTGGTTTGGGTGGTTTCGCCACCACCACAACCGATGAGTTGTGTGACGACAATGAAAAGAAATCCTGCTATTTGTGACTGTCGCATCTGCGGTCCCTGCATTCTCGGGTTTTGCTGAAAAAACATACTATTGTCCAGCGCTGTCATTTGCAAATAAATTGTTGCATTACTTGTGCTGAGTGCGTAATAGTGCGTTTAGCAGCAGAGGAACCTGCAGCTGCCGGTTAGGTGGGTTTTGTAGTAATAATCGATCAAGTGGCAGAACAGACACCAGCTCATTTACCTTTGAGCTGATGACTGGTTATGCGTCTGAAGTCCCTGCGCTATTCGACTTAACCCCTCGCCAGCAACGGCTTTAAATACTGCCCGGTGTAAGATTTCTCACAAGCGGCTACTTGTTCGGGCGTGCCGGCGATCAGGATCTCGCCGCCGCCGCTGCCGCCTTCCGGGCCTAAATCGACAATCCAGTCGGCGGTTTTAACCACGTCTAAATTGTGTTCAATCACCACTACTGTATTGCCGGCGTCGCGCAGTTTGTGCAGTACGTTCAGCAGTTGCTGAATGTCGTAGAAATGCAGGCCTGTGGTTGGCTCGTCCAGGATATACAGGGTTTTGCCGGTGTCGCGTTTACTCAGTTCCCGCGCCAGTTTCACCCGCTGCGCTTCGCCGCCCGACAATGTTGTTGCCGACTGGCCGAGCGTGATATAGGTCAGGCCCACATCCATCAGCGTTTGTAATTTGCGTGAGATCGCCGGAATGCTGTCGAAAAATTCACGCGCATCTTCCACGGTCATTTCCAGCACTTCGTGAATGTTTTTACCTTTGTATTTCACTTCCAGTGTTTCGCGGTTGTAGCGTTTGCCTTTACAGACATCACAAGGCACATACACGTCCGGCAGGAAATGCATTTCGACTTTGAGTACGCCGTCGCCCTGACAGGCTTCGCAGCGCCCGCCTTTGACGTTAAAGCTGAAGCGGCCGACCTGATAACCGCGCGAGCGCGCTTCCTGGGTGCCGGCGAATAAATCCCGTACTGCGGTGAAAATGCCGGTGTAAGTAGCCGGATTTGAACGCGGCGTGCGGCCAATCGGGCTCTGGTCGATGTCGACGCATTTATCAAAATGCTCCAGGCC
>CBFGPY010000368.1:0-3973 GCA_965650755.1 uncultured Chromatiaceae bacterium
AATACTTCCCGGAGTTTATATGCCAGCAATAGCGTCTACCCCGATCCCGCCTTATTATGCGGTCATTTTTACTTCCCTGCGGACAGATGGTGATCACGGTTATGCCGAGATGGCCACCAGGATGGTTCAGCTGGCAGCTGAGCAACCGGGATTTATCGGGATCGAGTCTGCCAGAGAAGGGGTAGGTATCACTGTTTCATATTGGCGTGATCTTGAATCCATCAAGCAATGGAAAGCCAATACTGAGCATTTAGTCGCGCAAAAGTTAGGTCGCGAACAATGGTATACCAGTTTTAAAACACGGATTGCCAAAGTTGAGCGAGACTATGGTTTTTAACAAGACCAGTCAGCAACGGCCACTGCGTGGCCTAGAGCACCATATAGTTTAATAAGCGAACAGCAGAGCAGCCTGAAATTGCCTCAGGCAAGGCGACACGGCGAAGGAATAGTGGTGCTCTTTCGAGCTGTGGCAACGCCGCATGAGGCAATTGCAGGCGCTCCCGGACGGGCGATAGCAGAATGGCCGCATGCGGCGTTAAATTTTCTCGCTTTAGAACCACTAAAGCTTCAAAAATCTGCCTTGCCTGCGGCCATTCTGCTTATCGCTGCTGCCGCTTTTTTAAACTATATGGTGCTCTAGACATTAACCCGCAGCGCGGCTTTGCGCACAAACTTTGGTAGCGAGGTATCACATGGACACGGCCTTAACTCGTCTGCTCGCTGCCTTCGAGACGCACTCGGTTGCGGGGATCCGGGCCAGCCTGGATTCTGGTCTGGACGCCAGAATGTTGATTGACGGGAAGTCGGCAGTCAATCACCTGATCGAGATGTACTATCGGTCAGATCGTTTTCCGGCATGCCTGCGCTTACTGCTCGAGCGAGGCGCCGGGTTGGACGACCCGAAGCTTGCCGCGGTTCTGTTGAACGATCCTGCCGGCATCGAGGCCGCGGTAAAAGCGGATGCATCACTGCTGCAGTACAGAACGTCTCTGGTCTGCACCTTCACACCACTGGTGGGCGTCACCTTGCTGCATGTGGCCGCCGAGTACGGCCACCTTGCCGCGGCTGCAAAGCTGCTGGAGCTTGGCGCGGAAGTTGATGCCAGAGCCGCGGTCGACGAGTTCGGCCTGAACGGTCATACCCCGCTGTTTCATACGGTCAACTCCAATGACAATAGGTCTGCGCCGCTGATGAGGTTGCTGTTGGCCGCCGGAGCCCGCGCCGATCTGCAGCTGCAGGGAATCACTTGGGGCAAGGGTTTTGAATGGGAGACTACGTGCTTCGACGTCACACCAATTTCCTATGCGCAACTTGGTTTATTACCGCAGATGCAGCGCACCGAGCAAGATTGCTACGCCAATGTGGCAGAACTGCTGCAAGCGTCTGGCCGCGCAGTTCCACCACTGTGCAATGTTCCCAACCGCTATCTCGCACAGTGATGCCAAACAACTTGCGCAAACCGACCTGCTACGGCAGACGCTGTAAGTTGCCGCAGGGATCTTAACTACCAATTCCTGTTGTGGCGGCGAGGCAGGGATGCTGACGAGTCGCTGCATATTCTGCGCTTGGTTTTGCCACTGTCTGGCCGTCGTGATGGCTGTAACGGCACAAAAGTGCAAACGGAAATTGCGAACTCTGTTTCTTTTTTGATAGTCTTTAGTTTACTGTTTGTTTACAGTTTCCGCTCAGCGGCTTGCGCGCATGCGCGGGGCGTCAGATGAAAATAAGGCCAACATGAAAAACAAGCATATCGAAATTTTTGTCGAGTACCTGCGGCTACTTTCGGGCTTGCTCGACAAGATCGAGGCACATGTTGCCGGTGATGAAAGTATCCTGCATGAACGGCTGAGCCCTGATATGTTCCCGCTTTATGTTCAGGTCGAGATTGTGGCCAGTTTCGCCTTAAGGTCCTGTTGTCCTATTGCCGGCGTCGCGGTCCAGTCGTACAGCCGTGCGGTGAAGTCATTCGCAAATCTGCAGGCGCAACTTGAGGATACCGTCAACTATGTGGCAAGTTTGGCCGAAAAGCAGAGCAACCTTGAAGTCGTGATTGACGATATGGCCGGCCCGGCGCCGATTTCAATGCAGGCGGAGGATTTTCTGCTGCGTTTTGCCTATCCAAATTTCTATTTCCATCTGGGGATGGTGTATGCCATTGCCCGGTCTCGCGGCGTACCACTGAGCAAAGGCGACTTTGATGGGCTGCATCAGTATCCGCCGGGTTTTTCTTTTGAGCGGACTGGTGCCTGACCATTCGCTGAAATATCGCGCTTTTTGCGCGTTGGACAGTTTTATTGATGCATGGAATGCAAATGAAAAAAGTAAGAATAGCTATAGTTTTTTTACCATTGGTGTTGTCTTCTTGCGGTGGTTCTGAAGGCAGTTCAGCCAATGGCACTTCAACAAATGATTTTCAAATAAAATTATCCAGTACATCCTGGATCAAAGAATGTTCTGTGTACAATAAATTTCAGAGCGGCGAATTAAAAGATGCATGGAACGTCAGGATCAAACTAAGTATTGATGCTGCGCTGAACGCCACTTACCGCACCGAGTATTTTCATCCAACTGATACAGCCTGTAAGTCAGTGATGTTTGATCACTTTGATATCTCTACATTTTCTATCAGAGGTAGAATCATCAGCGATGAGAGTATTGATGCGAATGGTCTGGATGAAAAATTTACTTATAGTTCAGGCAACCGGGAGATCCCGTCGAATTACACTTTAATATACGTCGATAGTGAAAAATTATATTTCGGCCAACAAACTGCTAAAAACTCTGGGAAAACACCTGAAACAAGGCATTCATCAATTTCCCTCAATGATTATTTCAGGAAAGTTATCAATTAAAATACTGACCAGCCAATCTTTTCAGGCCTTGATAGACGCGGCAAACACCAAAGGTCAACAGCCATAAGGACAGAAGGTTGAAACAGGCACTAAAAGTCATAGGCACAGGCATTGTTGTGTTTGCTGTTGTTGTAGCCATTGCGCTGTATGTCATTGCCGATGCTATGTGCCAAAACGAAGTGCTTTCTGACGAGCGCTCGCCGGACGGGAAATACCGGGTAATTAAATTTCAGCGCGACTGCGGTGCAACTACTGACTTCAGCACTCAGGTCTCAGTGATCCCTGCGTGGTGGTACTTGAGAAATGTCAGTGGCAATCTGTTTGTGGCAGACACAGACCATGGCAAGGCGCCCTCTGGTGCTGGCGGCGGCCCACAGGTTCGGGTGGAGTGGATGTCACCCTCTATGTTGTTAGTGTCATACCATCCGGATGCACGTGTATTTAAATCGGAGTCTGCCGTTGGTAACGTCAGTGTCAGATATAAAGTCATAGATAACGTTATAAATACGTCTGCGGCCAGCAATACGCAGCAGGCGCGCCGCCCCTGAACGCAAAATTATGAATTATCAGAGGTTTTATGGCTATTGCATTAAAGTCACTGGTGGTATGGACCATCATTCTGCTGTTCGCCATTCTGAACGGTATGTTGCGGGTGTCTGTGTTACTGCCGTGGCTCGGTACGCCATGGGGGATGATGCTTAGTGGCGTGCTGTTGTCGGCGATTATTTTCATTGCGGCTTATCTTTCGTTGCCCTGGCTTAGCGCGCGCCACACCCCGACACTTTGGTGCATCGGGTTTGGCTGGTTGGCCCTGACCCTGATTTTCGAGGTCTCGATGGGCCGCTGGCAGGGCCTGTCATGGTCCGTCATGCTCGAAGCCTACACTTTTAACGACGGTAATCTATGGCCTTTGGTGCTGATAGTGATTGCTGTGGCGCCGGTTGCTGCGGCAAAGATCAGAAGCCGGGCGCAACAGGGTTAGCGCTTCATCTGCGCATTATTAAAACAAAGGAATGTATATGAAAAATTTAAAATTTATCCCGCTGATCCTTCTGTTCAGCCCGGTCAGTTTTTTGGCAAACAGTACCAATATCTATGCTGATATTCAGGTGACAGATATT
>CBFGPY010000369.1:0-3973 GCA_965650755.1 uncultured Chromatiaceae bacterium
GTACCGGCACAGATTTTTGCCGCGGCAACACCAGTTGCAGTGCCACAGATGCAGGATTTACTTGCTCTGACCCCAGAACAAAAACAAGATTTCCTCAGTTATTTCCATCATCCGCGCTACGCCGACCAAACGCCGGAATATCGTTTGTTCAGCTACATGCAAAACGTATTGGCAGTATTTCAGTTCAGCGGCAGCACCAGCCCGGCGCATGAAGTGATGCGCAGCGGTTCCGCCAATTGTGTCAGTCTGGCCTTGTTGACCAAGGCGCTGGCTGATGTTGCCGGCATCGACGTGCGCTTTCGCGCCACTTACCGCGAGCCTGTAATTGATATTCGCGGCGATTTGTTATTACAGGCCACCCATGTGCGCAGTTATTTAAGTTCTGCGGCCAACGCCGATTCAATAAACTTCCGCCAGCTGTACATCGACTATTTTCGTGGACCACTAAGTTATCAGGGCGATTTCCTCAGCGCCGCGCGTTTCAACGCCACTGTGTACAACAATCTGGCAGCGGAAGCATTATTACGTGGTGAATTGGATCTGGCGTATGCGCTGATACAAACCAGCCTGCAGCAGGATAAACAGTTTATCCCGGCGATTAATCTGATGGCGGTGTTGCTGCGCCGCCAGCAACAACCGGAATTGGCCCAGCAGTGGTACCAATATGGCTTGGCCGTTGCGCCACAACATCTGGCGTTATTGCACAATTATCAGGTGCTGGCGACACAATTGGGTGACCAGCCGCTGGTCCGGCAGTTGGAACAACAGCTGGCACTCGCCGACAGTGATGACCCTTTTGAGCTGTATATCCAGGCGGTGCAGGCAGAGCAGGCCGGACGCGAAGCGCTCGCGATCAGTTTCTATCAGCGATTACAAAAGCGAGTGCCCTATTTATTGCAGGCGAACCAGGCCCTGGTACGGCATTATCTGAAAAATCATCAGTATCAGGCGGCGCGCCAGTTGCTCGAAGAAGCGCTGGAATACAGTTACGAGCCGGAAAAACGTTCGTTACTGCAAGACAAATTGGCAGTGCTGCGCACTATGTAGCCGGTCATTCCGACGGCTGGTCGCTATTTTCGACCTTTCGTCAGCCAACAAAGCCAGGCGCATAAGCACCTTTTATCCTGTCAGCATCTCCGGTGTTACCGGACAGCGCTGATAAAACAGGAGCTTAGCGATGTCTCTGCAGTTTCCAATCATGATGGCCTTGTTGTGCTGTAGCCTCAGCAGCGCTGCAGCACAACCGGATCTGCAATACCGTGTAATTGGCAGCAGCGCCAGAGGCGACAGTGTGTTGCTGGGGCAAAAGCACCAGCAGTTGCTGCTGCAGACGCTGGATTTACAATGGCAAAGCCCGCTGAGTACCAACCAGCAATTTCAGCTCGCCAGTACCTTGTGGCGTACAGATCCACAGCAACCCGCTAGCGCCAGATCAGAGCAAAAGCTGGAATTTTCCGAAGCCTACTGGAGCATTGACGCCGGCAACTGGAGTTTTAGTGCCGGCAAACGCAAACGCGATTTTGATGTCAATTATGGCCTGCGCCCGCTGGATTTATTTTCGCCGAACGATACGCTGGCGCTCTACACAGTCGTTGCACCCGGCGTCTGGCAAGCGGCGGCGGACTGGTTTGGTGCCGACAATGCCTGGACTTTACTGTGCAATCAAACGGAACAAGTGTTTCGCCGTTACGGTGAGTTATTGCCGGCCAGTAGCGGTTGCGGTGCACGCTATTACCAACAGGCCGGCGCGCTGGAATGGCAGGCGCTGGCGCATTATGACAACGACATCGGCTGGCGCCTTGGCGCCAGTCAGGTCTGGGTGATCAATGATGGACTGGCACTGCAGGGCAGTCTGCTGTGGCAACAGCATTATTGGACCAATGTTTGGATCCAGTGGCCTGCACCTCAACTACCGGCCGGAATTGCCATAGATCGCCCGCTGGCCGATGCGGTGCAGCAACAAGGCGCCTGGCAGCTCAGCACAGGCCTGAATTACACCGCTGCCACCGGCTGGAATCTTATTCTGGAATATAGCTATGACGGCCAGGCCAGCGCTGATCAGCATTGGCAGGCGCTGCAACAACGCCTGCAAGGCCCGGCACTGCAGGCGCTGGAACGACAAAGCAGTCTGCAACTGTTTAGCGGCCGCCAGCTGACGCGACAACAATGGTTGTTGCATCTGCGTGCCGACGGCGACTGGCACCCGTCGCTGACGCTGCTATATCAACCGGCGGTAACAGGATTGTTAATTTCAGGGTCTGTCAGTTATAGTGTCAGCGACAAATTCAAAATTAACTTAGGGATCAAGCACTTCGCAGGTCCCGCCGACAGCAGTTTCCGACTGCTTGGCAAAAAACACGAAGTCGTGGCCGGAGCCCAATATGCCTTCTGACAGCCCAACCACTTCTGGCAAAAGACAAATACCATGGTGGCGTGATCAACTGAATCTGCTTGTGCCCTGCTCTTTGCTGGCGCTGTTGTTCACTTTTTTCGGCATGGGACCATTGTGGCTGCAATTGATTTACGCCAATGGTATTGGCCTGACGATGCGAACGACCATTCGCTGGCTGCAGCGCAACAGACCTGCGCTGTCGATGACCTTACATACCATCATTGCGCTGGCACTGGCAGGATTGCTTTGGTTTGGTATACCGATGGGCTGGACCTGGTGGCAGTTCAGCGCAGCCGGCAAAGAGTTTAAACCCGGTTTTGACTTGTCGCTGCTTGGTATCGTGGCGGTAGTCAGCCTCGCCATGACGGCATTTTATTATCTGCTCGACCAAAAACATCAATTACAACAACAGCTGATGCAAACCGCGCTGAAGCAATCGGAACAGGAAAAGCAGCTGCTGGAACAACAGCTGAAACTGCTGCAATCACAAATCGAACCGCATTTTTTGTTTAATACGCTGGCCAATGTGCAGGCGCTGATCCGGCTTGAACCACAACAGGCCAGTCAGATGCTGGCTGCCTTAACGACTTTATTGCGCCAAAGCCTGGACCAGACCCGTGCCCAGCTGGTGCCGCTGGCCGATGAGCTCAGCTTCAGTAAGGCTTACCTGCAAATTCAGCAAATACGTTTAGGCGAGCGTTTACAGCTTGACTGGCAACAAAGCGACGACTTACCCCTACAGCTGCCAGTGCCGCCGGTGCTGTTACAACCTTTATTAGAAAACGCCTTACAACACGGCATTGAACCAGTGCGCAGTGGCGGTCAGCTGCAAATACGCCTGTTTGTTGAACAGCAAAAATTCTGCTGTGTACTGACGAATACCGTGCCGGCAGTGACTGACAGTCAGTTGCCAGAAGGCCACAAAGGGCAGGGTATTGGCTTTAGTAATACCCGCGCGCGGCTGCAGCAACGATATGGCAATTTGTCGACTTTAACTTTGACGCTGGCCGACCATCAGGCCACAGTCCGTCTGGAGATCCCGCTTTGAGTACCAATGTGAATATCGGTGTGAATACCGCAGCTCCCCGCCTGTTGATTGCCGATGACGAACCGCTGTTACGCCGCCATTTGCAGGCATTGCTGGCAGAATTCTGGCCAGAAGCGCACACCACATTGGCCGAAGACGGCAGCGCCGCGCTTGCGCTTTGCCAGCAGCAAACTTTTGACGTGGCTTTTCTGGATATTCAGATGCCGGGTTTAGATGGGCTGCAGTTATTACGTGAGTTACGCCGATTACCTGCGCCGCCTTTAGTGGTATTCAGTACGGCCTACAACCAGCATGCCGTCAGCGCTTTTGAACTGGAAGCGGTGGATTATCTGTTAAAGCCGTTAGAAGAAACGCGGTTGCAGCAATGCATCACACGCCTGCAACAAAGACTGAGTCAGCAGCAAAAACCACAGGCCAATTTACTGCATTTACAACAGCTGCTAAGCCAATTATTACCCGCAGCCGCAGGCATTGACCCCTTAAGCGCCGCCCCTGAAGCAAAACCGGCGGAAACCGGCACCGAACCGCTGCGC